>NZ_JBHVGZ010000012.1:0-211532 GCF_042800355.1 Streptomyces sp. NPDC057623 | reverse complement strand
CCCATGCAGTGGACCCCGGACCGCAACGCCGGGTTCTCCTCCTGCGACCCGGGACGGCTGGTCCTGCCCACGATCATGGACCCGGTCTACGGCTACCAGGTGACGAACGTCGAGGCGTCCATGGCCTCCCCGTCCTCCCTCCTGCACTGGACCCGCCGCATGATCGAGATCCGCAAGCAGAACCCCGCCTTCGGACTCGGCTCCTACACGGAACTCCAGTCCTCCAACCCGGCGGTCCTCGCCTTCCTGCGCGAATACGAGGACGACCTGGTGCTGTGCGTGAACAACTTCGCGCGCTTCGCGCAGCCCACCGAACTCGACCTGCGTGAGTTCAGCGGACGCCACCCGGTGGAGCTCTTCGGCGGGGTGCGCTTCCCCGCCATCGGCGAGCTGCCGTATCTGCTGACCCTCGGGGGCCACGGCTTCTACTGGTTCCGGCTCTCCCGAGTCTCATCCCGCATCGGCCGACGGCTTTGAGCGTGCGCTCCGAGTCCGTGCCGAGGAAAGGACGGGTCACCATGCAGAAGACCGCATCTCCCCGATCGAGCCGTACGGTCGACGCGAGCCCCATGGCCTCGCTCACCGGGCTGCTGCGCGAGTGGCTGCCACGGCAGCGCTGGTTCGCGGGCAAGGACCGGCCCGTCACGGACCTCGCCCTGCTGTCGATGACCGAGTTGTTCCCGGGCTGTCTGCATCTGCTGGTGCACGCCGGTCACTCGGCGGTGCCCGCGCCCGGCGGCGCTCCCCCGGCCGGCGACTGCTACCAGCTGCTGATCGGCGTACGGCAGCACCTGTCGCCGCGGCTCGGCCGGGCGCTCATCGGCCGCGCGGAGGAGGGGCCGCTGGCCGGTCTGACGGTCTTCGACGCGTTGCAGGACCCCCGCTCGGCGCAACTGCTGCTGGAGCGGCTGCGGCATCCCGGCGCGTCGGGCCCGCTGCGCTTCGAGGCGGACCCGTCCGTGTCGGTGCCGGCCGGGCTCGTGCCCCGAGTGCTGGACGCCGAGCAGTCGAACTCCTCGCTGGTGTACGGCGATACGTTCATCCTCAAGCTGTTCCGGCGTATCCAGCCCGGCGTCAACCCCGACCTGGAGCTGTCCGGCGCACTGGCCGGGCAGGGCTGCCGCCGGGTACCGGCCCCGGTGGCCTCGTTCCGCACGACGCACCCTTGGGAGGCCACGCTCGGCGTTCTCCAGCCGTTCCTGCGTGACGCCTCCGACGGCTGGACGCTGGCGCTGGACGCGCTGGCCTCGGGCGGCGACTTCACGGCGGAGGCCCGTCAGCTGGGGCGGGCGACGGCGGAGGTGCACCTGGCGCTGGCATCGGCCTTCCCGTCGCTGTCCCGCGGCGAGAACGGCCGGATGGCGGCGGCGATGACCGAGCGCCTGGAGCTCGCCGCGCACTTCGTCCCCGCGCTCCGGCCCTACGTCCCCGGCCTGCGTACCGCCTTCGGCGCCCTCGCCGGCTGTGATCCCGGGCCGCCCGCCCAGCGCATCCACGGTGACCTGCACCTGGGTCAGGTGCTGCGGGCCGGGCGCGAGTGGTTCGTCATCGACTTCGAGGGTGAACCGTCCCGCCCGCTCGCCGAGCGGCGCGGCGTCCACTCACCGGTGCGGGACATCGCCGGCATGCTGCGCTCCTTCGACTACGCCGCCCGGCAGCGCCGTCCGTGGCGTCCGGAGTGGGCGCGCCGCTGCCGGGAGGCCTACTGCGCGGGCTACGCCGGCCTCGCCGGGTGGGACCCGCGCAAGAAGCACGGACTGCTGCGTGCGTATGAGACCGACCGCGCCGTGTACGAGGTCCTGTACGAGGCCCGGCACCGACCCGACTGGTTGCCCGTACCGATGGCGGCGATCGAACGCCTCGCCGTGAGAGGAGCCTGACCCCATGGCCCTGCACGAGACCTCGCGCCCCGAATCGGCCGGACCGGGCCGGCGCGCCACCGCGCCTCCCCTCGAACCGGCCGACCGTGAACGCCTGCTGTCGGGCGCCCACCACGACCCGCACGCGCTGCTCGGGGCGCATCCGGTCCCGGGCGGAGTCGCCTTCCGGGCGTTGCGCCCGTTCGCGCAGACGGTGAGCGTCGTGGTCGACGGTGAGCGCACCGGGCTGGTCTCGGAGGGCGGTGGCCTGTTCTCCGGCGTACTGTCGCTGGACGCGATCCCGGCGTACACGCTGCTGGTGTCGTACGCCGAGGACGGGTCCGACGAGCGTGAGGTCCACGATCCGTACCGCTTCCTGCCGGCCCTCGGCGAGCTCGACCTGCATCTCATCCGCGAGGGCCGGCACGAGGAGCTGTGGCGGGCGCTCGGCGCCGAGCCGATGACCCATCAGGGCGTGACCGGCACCCGGTTCACCGTGTGGGCGCCGAACGCCCGGGGAGTCCGGGTCGCCGGGGACTTCACCTGCTGGGACGGGACGGCGTTCCCGATGCGCTCGCTCGGGGCGTCCGGGGTGTGGGAGCTGTTCCTGCCGGGCATCTGCGAGGGCGCGCGGTACAAGTTCGAGATCACGTCCCGGCACGGCGGCCGGTTCTTCAAGGCCGACCCGATGGCCCGCCGCGCCGAGATCCCGCCGGACACGGCGTCGATCGTGCACGCCTCGCACTACGAGTGGGACGACGAGCACTGGATGGCCCACCGGGGCGACGTCCCGGTGCACCAGGCTCCCTTCTCGGTCTACGAGGTGCATCTGCCGTCCTGGCGTCCGGGTCTGACGTACCGGCAGCTCGCCGAGGAGCTGCCCGCGTACGTCGACGAGCTCGGCTTCACGCATGTCGAGTTCATGCCGGTCGCCCAGCATCCCTTCGCCGGGTCGTGGGGCTATCAGGTCACCGGCTTCTACGCGCCGGCCTCCCGGCTCGGCACGCCGGACGACTTCAAGTACCTCGTGGACGCCCTGCACCAGGCCGGCATCGGGGTGATCGTGGACTGGGTGCCGGCCCACTTCCCCAAGGACGACTGGGCACTGAGCCGGTTCGACGGGGATCCGCTGTACGAACCCGGGGACGCGCGACGTGCCGAGCACCCGGACTGGGGGACGTTCGAGTTCGACTACGGACGCACCGAGGTGCGCAACTTCCTCGTCGCCAACGCCACGTACTGGTGCGAGGAGTTCCACATCGACGGGCTCCGGGTGGACGCCGTCGCCTCGATGCTCTACCTCGACTACTCGCGGGACTCGGGGCAGTGGACGCCGAACGTCCACGGCGGGCGCGAGGACCTGGACGCGATGGCGTTCCTCCAGGAGATGAACGCGACCGTGTACCGGCGCAACCCGGGGGTCGTCACGATCGCGGAGGAGTCCACGGCCTGGGGCGGCGTGACCCGGCCGACCGACAGCGGCGGGCTGGGGTTCGGGCTCAAGTGGAACATGGGCTGGATGCACGACTCGCTCCAGTACATCGCCAAGGAGCCGGTGCACCGCAAGTACCACCACAACGAGATGACCTTCTCGATGGTGTACGCCTACAGCGAGAACTACGTGCTCCCCATCTCCCACGACGAGGTCGTGCACGGCAAGCAGGCGCTGGTCTCCAAGATGCCCGGCGACTGGTGGCAGCGACGCGCCAACCACCGCGCCTACCTGGGCTTCATGTGGGCCCACCCGGGCAAGCAGCTGCTCTTCATGGGGCAGGAGTTCGCGCAGGGCGCCGAGTGGTCCGAGGAGCACGGGCCCGAGTGGTGGCTGCTGGATCCCGGGTACGCGTCGGCGGGCGACCACCGGGGCGTGCGGGACCTGGTCCGGGACCTCAACACGCTGTACCGGGCGACCCCGGCCCTCTGGGAGCGGGACACCGATCCGTCCGGCTTCCAGTGGGTGGTCGGGGACGCCGCCGACGACAACGTCTTCGCCTTCCTGCGGTTCGGCTCCGACGGTGACGTGCTGCTCTCCGTCTCCAACTTCTCCCCCGTCGTCCGTGCCGACTACCGCCTCTGGGTGCCGGACCACATCGACGCCTGGCACCAGACCCTCAACACCGATGCCGCGCACTACGGCGGGAGCGACGTCACCAGCCCCGAACCGCTCAAACCGGAGGACGGACACATCCGGCTGACGTTGCCTCCGCTCGCCACGGTGTGGCTGTCGCCCTGATCAAGCGGAGATCACCGAACGAGGTCAATTGTCAGTTCTCGACACCACGCGCTCTCAGCTGGGCTAGATTCGGGCACCGCCGATAACAGTACTCATCGGTGATGTCACACCCGGTACACAACAGGAGCAGCGCATGCGCGACCTCGGCCTCGCTCCCCCGACCGTCACGCCCCTGGCCGGCGGGCTCGCCGACACCGTCTTCGAGACGGCGGCCCTCGATCCCACGCTGCCGTTGCTCGCGCGCCGTCCGGACCCCTCCTCCACCACCTGGGAGGAGGTGACCGCCGCCGAACTGCGCGACGAAGTGACCGATCTGGCCAAGGGACTGATCGCTTCCGGGATCTCACCGGGCCATCGCGTGGCCATCATGGCGCGCACGCGGTACGAGTGGACGGTCCTCAGCCATGCGCTGTGGGCGGTGGGCGCCGAGGTGGTCCCGATCTATCCGACGTCGTCGCGCGACCAGGTCGAGTGGATCCTGCGGCATTCCGGCTGCGTGGCCGTGGTGGTCGAGGACGAACAGGCGGTCATGACGGTCGGCTCGGTGTGCGGGTCGCTGCCGCAGCTGCGCCATGTCTGGCAACTGGACGCGGGGGCGCTGCCGCGGTTGGTGGAGCAGGGCGAGTTCGTCCCGCTCGCGACGGTGGAGTCGATGCGCCGCATCGTGCTGCCGGACTCCACCGCGGTCGTCGCCTACACCTCCGGCACGACGAGCCGGCCCGTGGGCTGCGCGCTCAGTCACCGCAACCTGGCCAGCCCCTGCGACACCCTGCTGGCGGGCTGGGGGCACAAGGTGGTGCCGCCGGGAGGGCAGGCGTCCGTTCTCGCCTTCCTGCCCTTCTCCCATGTGTACGGCCTTCTGGTGCAGACCCTCTGTATCCGCGGCGGCATGATGATGGGCCATGAGCCGGACCTGCGCGAGGAGTCGCTGTCGGCGGCGCTGCGTTCGTTCAGGCCGACGTATTTCTGCGCGGTCCCGTCGATCTTCGAGAAGATCTACAAGAACTTCCTGCGCGGGGCTCAGCAGGCGGGCCGGGGCGCGCTGTTCGAGCGGGCCGCCGACACCGCCCGGGACTTCGCGGCGGCCCTCGAACGGCACCGGCTGGGGGGCGGGCCGGGGCCCGGTTTCGATCTGCGGCTGCAACACGCGCTGTACGAGCGGACGGTGTACCGCAAGCTGCGCGCCGCGCTGGGCGGCAGGGTGATGCTGGCGACCTCGGGCGGCTCGTCCCTGAACCGTGAGATCTCCTTGTTCTACGAGGGGATCGGTCTCTATGTGAACGACGGCTACGGACTGACCGAGACCAGCGGCGGGATCACCGCGCAGCCTCTCGGCCAGGAGATGTCGGGGACGGTCGGGCAGGCGCTGCCGGGCACGGACATCCGGGTGGCGGACGACGGGGAGATCCTGGTGCGCGGGCCCTCGGTGTTCCAGGGCTACGTCCACGACGACGCCTCGACGCGGGCGGCGTTGCGCGGCGGCTGGCTGGCCACCGGGGACCTGGGGCGGCTGGACTCCGACGGCTATCTGACGATCACCGGCCGCAAGAAGGACGTCATCGTCACGAGCAGCGGCAAGAGCGTGTCCCCGGCGCTCCTGGAGCAGCGCCTGAGGATGCATCCGCTGGTCCACCAGGCGGTGGTCGTGGGCGACAACCGGCCTTGTGTCGGGGCTCTGATCACCCTGGATCCGGACTTCCTGGCGTACTGGCGGGAATCGCTGGCGGTGCGCAGCGACGCGCGGATCCGGGAGGCGCGGGAGGAGAACGCGCTGCGGGAGGAGCTCGGGCGGGCCGTGGCCGCCGCCAACAGCGCGGTGTCGCGCTCGGAGTCCATCCGTGTGTTCCGGGTGCTGCCGGCGCCGTTCGACGTGGCCAGCGGATTGCTGACACCGTCGATGAAGCTGCGCCGGGACGCGATCGTGCGGCACTACGCGCTGCAGATCGACGCGATGTACCAGGCGCGCTCGCGTGCGCCCCGGGAGCACATGGCGGAGGAGCTGGCGCACTGGGACGACGCCGACAACGTCTTCGGCTGAGCGCGTCCGCTCGCCCGCGCCTGTTGGCCCGTCGTGAGTCGTACGACATTCGACTGCTCGCCCAGGGTGAAGGCGCGGATGCGGTAGCCGGCGTGCTGTTCGTCCGGCAGGGGGACGTACCCGGTGGTCTCGGTGTCGGGGGCGAGGACGGCGACGGGGTCGTAGTGGCGGCCGTTCGTCCTGCGGATCTCCAGGAGGAAGCCGTCCTCGTCCGAGGAGTTGTCGGTCCAGGTGAAGCGGAGGCCGTCCGCCAGGTCGGTCCGGACCGGTCGGACGGTGGGGCCGCGGTAGGACCGGAGCCGGTAGAAGAAGGTGGTGTGCGGGAGCAGGTCGGGGTGTCGGTAGCTCGTCACCTGGGGGGCCAGGTACCGCAGGACGGTGTAGGGGCCGGTCTCCTCGGTCGCGAACTCCAGGACGTGTCCCGCGATCCCGGGCCGCTCGTCCCGCCAGTGGAGGTCGATGTCGGTGGGGGTCGTGAGGACACCGCGCAGGGGCTGTTCCGGGTCGGTGGCGCCTGCCGAGCAGGCCGGCAGCGCCAGGACCAGCGCTGCCGACGCCGCGATCCGCGCCATTCCTCGCATACGGCGGCCGCTACTTGCGCCAGAAGCGGATGTTGCTCCACTCCACGGTCGCCTGCCCGCTGCCGCTGTTGGTGCGATAGGCGCCGAACTTGTCGTAGAAGCTGCCGCCTGGGCTCGCGTAGGTGTGCTTGAGCGAGCCGTTGATGTAGGTGCGGTGCTCGACGCCGACCTGGTGGACGGTGTTGACGCGGACCGTCGCGCCGACGGTCCCGGCGTTCGAGAGCGTGGTGCCGCCGTGCACCGCGTAGAGCCTGCCGCCGCGCTCGACGGCGAGCATGAAGTAGGGGCCGGGAGCTGAGTCGTTGAAGGTCAGCTTGAGGCTGATCCGGGTGCCGCTGAGGCTGGTGATGCGGAAGTGGCCTTCGAACTGGCGCGTTCCTCCGGTGTAGGTGGCATAGCGGCGTTCAGCCCGTTGGTCGCCGCTCGCGGTGGAGCAGGTGAGCCGGAAGGTCAGGCCGTCGACCTGGCCGCAGCCGCGCTCCTGCACGCTGTAGGTGGGTGACACCGATTGCCAGCCGCCGGGCTCGACTTCGGCGAACGCGTGCGGGGCGGCGAGCAGGGAGGTGGTGCACAGTGCCGTGGTGACGGTGAGGGTACGCAGGCGTACGGGCATGCTGCCTCCTGTCGGATGGGGGGGGGACCGCTGCCACGCACCTTGGTCACGTACATGAACTGCGACCCCTGACTTGGACGAGCGAGGAGGAACGTTAGGTCCAGACCAATAGACCGTCAAGAGATCACGCGTACATGTCTTTCGCTTCCGAACCGGTGTGCCCCCGCGCGGGTTGGGGCAAGGTGGCTGTCGACGGGTTCATCTGCCTGCCGCACCCGGCTGGCGGAACGGCCGGTGGCGCGGTGGGATCAAGGCGTGCGAAGCCGCGATCCAGGGGCAGGCGAACGACGTCAGGCACCCCGCCTGGAGCCGCAGAAGGGAAGATCACCGTGACACGACCCAGGATCCTGGTGGTTGGCGCAGGCTTCGCCGGAGTCGGATGCGTTCGCCGGCTGGAACGCGAACTCGCCCCCGACGAGGCCGAGATCACCTTGGTGACGCCGTCCTCCTACCAGCTCTACCTCCCACTGCTGCCCCAGGTCGCCTCCGGCGTCCTGACACCCCAGTCGATCGCCGTGTCCCTGCGCCGCAGCCGCAGGTACCGCACCCGGATCATCCCGGGCGGCGCCATCGGTGTGGACCTCGCGGCCAAGGTCTGCGTGATCCGCACCATCACCGACGTGATCGTCAACGAGCCGTACGACTACATCGTGCTGGCGCCCGGCAGCATCACCCGCACCTTCGACATTCCCGGCCTCACCGACAACGCGTACGGCATGAAGACTTTGGCGGAGGCCGCCTACGTCCGCGACCACGTGATCTCCCAACTGGACCTGGCCGACGCCAGCCAGGATCCGGACGAGCGCGCGGCACGGCTCCAGTTCGTGGTGGTCGGCGGCGGCTACGCGGGGACCGAGACCGCCGCGTGTCTGCAGCAGCTGACCCACAACGCGGTCAAGCGCTATCCGCGGCTCGACCCGAAGCTGATCAAGTGGCATCTGATCGACATCGCGCCGAGGCTGATGCCCGAACTCGGCGAGAAGCTGGGCAGCGCGGCCCAGGAGATCCTGCGCAAGCGCGGTATCGAGATCTCCCTGGGCGTGTCCATCGCGAAGGCGGGTCCCGAGGAGGTCACCTTCACCGACGGCCGGGTGGTCCCCACCCGCACGCTGATCTGGACCGCCGGTGTCGTCGCCAGCCCGCTGATCGGCACCCTGGGCGCCGCGACGGTGCGCGGTCGCCTCGCGGTGACCGCCGAGATGAACCTGCCCGGCCACGACGGCGTGTTCGCGCTCGGCGACGCCGCCGCCGTGCCCGACGTGGCCAAGGACGAGGAGGGCGCCGTCTGCCCGCCCACCGCCCAGCACGCCATGCGTCAGGGCAAGGTCGTGGCCGACAACGTCATAGCGGCCCTGCGCGACCAGCCGCTGCGACGGTACGAGCACAAGGACCTCGGCCTGGTCGTCGACCTCGGTGGCCGTGACGCGGTCTCCAAGCCCCTCGGCATCGAGCTGAAGGGCCTGCCCGCGATGGCCGTCGCCCGCGGCTACCACTGGTCGGCGCTGCGCACCAATGTCGCCAAGACACGCGTCATGACGAACTGGCTGCTCAACGCCGTCGCCGGGGACGATTTCGTGCGCACGGGATTCCAGTCCCGCAGTCCGGCCAAGCTCAGGGACTTCGAGTTCGTCCACGCGTATCTGACGCCGGAGCAGCTGCGGGCGCGCGTCGACGGGAAGGACGACGCCGAGCCGACCGAGGGAACGGCTGAGTGACGGTCTCGGCCGAGCCGTGGCTCGCGGCGTGAAGAGGGAGAGAGCGGGAGAGAGTACGGCGGCGTGAGGGCAGCGGGACAGCCGGTCCGGGCGCGACTGCGGGACCGGGTCGCGGCGTCGGACCCCGGGCTGCTGCGGCTGACCGCGGGGCTGCGCACGGCGGGCGCGATCGCCCTCGCGGTCGCCGTGCTCGCTCTGCTCGGCACCGATGTGACGCATCTGGTGGCCGGGGCCCTGGCGGCGATGGTCGCCACCTTCGCCATCCGGGAGAAGCAGCGCGGGCAGCAGGCGGTGACGCTCGCCCTGGGTCTGCCGGTGGCGCTGGCGTCCATGACCCTGGCCGCCGTTCTGCACAGCAGTCTCCTGGCCGGCGACGTGTTCTTCGTCGTGCTCATCTTCTGTGCCGTCTACGGCCGCAGGTTCGGCGACCGCGGCACCGCGCTCGGCCTGATCGGCTTCCAGATCTACTTCGTGTCCCTGTTCGTCGGCGCCACCGTCTCCGGCCTGCCCGCGCTGTACGGTGCGGTCGCCGTGGCCTTCGCGTGCAGCGCGCTGGTGCGTTTCGCCCTCGTCCCGGAGACGCCGACGGGAGTGCTGGAGCGGCTGCGCAAGGCCTTCCGCGCCCGGCTGGCCCAGCTGCTGTCGGGGCAGCTCGAACTCCTGGGCGCCGGTCCGCAGGAAGTGGACCGGGCCCTGGAGCGGGTGCGCGAGGGCACCGCGCGCCTGCACGAGACGGCCCTGCTGATCCAGGGCCGCCTGGCCGAGGGGACCACCGACGAGGCCGTGGCGCGGCTCGTCCAACGCAGGGTCGCGGACGCCGAGATCGCCGCCGAGCGCCTGGGGCTGTCGCTGCTCGCCGCACGCGGCGCCGAGCGGGCGGACACGCTCGCCCTGCATCTGCCGGGCGCGCCCGTCCCCTCGGGTGGGCGCCGGCCCGTACGGGAGGAGGAGACGGTCACGCTGCGGCGTGATCTGGAGGCCCTGCGCCTGCTCGTCCTGCACCCGGTCGGCCAGTCCGCCGGCACCGCGCTGTCCCACCTGCGCAACCGCCTCCTCGGCTACCGCGACGAGGACAACCTGCCCGACGCCTCCCCCGCCGTGCAGGACGCCTTCCGGGCCGTCGGCGAGGCCGCCCGCGCGGTCCTCGGACTGCGGATCGCCCTCGGCGGGCCCCAGGACGAGTCGGACGACAGCCCGGCCACGGCGCGCTCACGCGAGGAGCTGGACGCGGAGGACGCGGTACTCGACGCCGACGAGGAAGAGACCGAAGAGGAGCGCTCCGGGCTGCGCCGGCCCACCACGCGTGCCGCCGTGCAGGTGGCCGTGGGGTCCACGCTGGCCATGGTCGGCGGTGAGCTGCTGTCCCGCGACCGCTGGTACTGGGCGGTGCTGACCTGCTGGATCGTCTTCCTCAACACCGCGTCCACGGGCGAGATCCTGGTCAAGGGCTACCGCCGCCTGCTCGGCACCGTGCTCGGTGTCCTGGCCGGCATCGTGCTGGCGGGCGCGGTCGGGCAGCACACCTGGACGGCGTTCGCGCTGGTGCTGCTGTTCGTGTTCGCGATGTTCTACTCGGCACCGCTGTCCTACACGCTGATGTCCTTCTTCGTCACCGCGGCCCTGGGGCTGCTCTACACCCTGCTGCACACCTACAGCCTGTCGGTGCTCGTGCTGCGCATCGAGGAGACGGCGCTCGGCGCGGCCTGCGGGGTGATCGCGGCCGCGCTGGTACTGCCGGTGCAGACGGACCGCCGTACCAACGAGCTGCTCGCCACCGTGCTG
The DNA here is from genome assembly GCF_042800355.1 of Streptomyces sp. NPDC057623. NCBI lineage: Bacteria > Bacillati > Actinomycetota > Actinomycetes > Kitasatosporales > Streptomycetaceae > Streptomyces > Streptomyces sp. NPDC057623. Next base: position 200,711 of record NZ_JBHVGZ010000012.1, on the reverse strand, counting down.
GAGCGGCTGGGCGACGTCACCCGCAGCGCCGTCGAGCAGCTCAGCGGCGGGTCGCCCGTCGAGCTGCTCGACCAGGCGCGCGACCTGGACCAGGCGCTGGCCGACCTGCGTGCCGCCACGCAGCCGCTCACGCACCCGGTGACGCCCCTGCGGGCCCGTCGGGAGACCGCCCGGTATGTCGTCGCGCTGCTGGAGACGTGCGCGTACCACGCGCGTTCCCTGGCCGCGACGGCCGAGCTGCTGCCCACGCACCCCTCGATCGCGGCGGATCCCCGGCTGCGCCGGGCCGCGGGGCGCATCGCGCACAACATCGAGACGATCGCCGCGCACGTCACCGACGAACACGCCACGGCCGGGATCGAGACCGGCCCGAGCATCGCCTCGCTCCTCGGACGCGCCGTCCCCGGCACCCCGCGCTACGGCCGGGTCACCGACCGGGTCCTGCGGCATCTGCAACGCCTCGACGAGGGCGTGGCCGGTCTGGCCCGTCCCCTGGGCGTGCCCGTGAAGGCATCGGACGGCTCCGCGAAGGCATCGGGCGGATGACGGCTCATCGGGGCGATTTCCGGGTACGCGGATGCCATGACCGAAGTCGTGGACTCAGACGAACTGCTGCGGCGCATGCATCGTGCCAGGACCTGCGCCCGGCAGGAGGAGCGGACCTGGCGGGAACGGAGCGAGCAGCTGAGGTCGACCGATCCCGACGCGGCCCGCGACGCCGCCGTGCGGACCGTGGCCTACGAAACCGTGATCACGGTACTGGAGGAGATCCTGACCCCGGGCAAGCACCCCGAGCAGCCCTGAAACCTCGACCGGAGTGAAACCGGTCACGTACCCCGGTCCTGGTTACGCGGAATCCACCAAGATGGTTTACGGTTCATCCATAAGTGGTCACGGGGTCGACCGTATCCGTCCCCCGCGCACCACCCTTTACGGCCCTGGCTGGTCTCCCCCGTCCAGCCAGGGCTTTTTAATGCCCTCGGCACCCGCCGCGTGCGGACTCCGGGACGAAACCGTCCTCCGCCGAGGTGCTCACGGCGCCGGTAGCGGCTGAAATGGACGCAGGCAAGCACCGGAACCTCAGTCGTCGGCGAGGAGCCCCGTGTCATGACCAAAGCGATCAAACTGCTGACCGCCCTTCCGCCGCCTCAGCGCCAGCGTCTGATGGCACTCGCCCAGGAGGTCTCCTTCCCGGAGGACACCCGGATCTTCGAGGCGGGCGGCACGGCCGACCGCTTCTGGGTCCTGCGCTCGGGTGCCGTCTCCCTCGACCAGCGGGTGACATCGATCCAGCGGGTGACCGTCGCCAGTCTCGGCTCGGGCGATCTGCTCGGCTGGTCCTGGCTGTTCCCGCCGTACCGGTGGGATTTCGGCGCGGAGGCCTTCAGTCCCGTGCGCGCCTACGAGTTCGACGCGGCGGCGGTGCTGCGGCTGTGCGAGGAGGATCCGGGGCTCGGGATGTCCCTGGTGCGGCATGTCGCCGAAATCCTCGCGCACCGGCTGGAGTTGACACGGGGCAGGCTGATGGAACAGTACGGGCGGCGCAGTGCGCTCTGAGCCTCAGACGCGGTAGCGGCGCAGGGCCGGAACCGCCACGGCCAGGCCGAGCATGAGGACGACGACCAGCAGCCCGCCGCCCACGGTCGCCGTGCGCGCGCCGAAGGCCGAACCCGCCGTGCCGTGCAGGACGTCGGCGAGGCGCGGCCCGCCCGCCACGACGACCGTGAAGACGCCCTGCATGCGCCCGCGCATCTCGTCACTGGCGGCGGACAGCAGGATCGCCCCGCGGAAGACCATCGAGACCATGTCGGCGACGCCGGCGAGGGCCAGGAACACCACCGCGAGCCACAGGCTGCCGCTCAGCCCGAAGCCGGTGATGGCGACGCCCCAGGCGACGACCGCGCCGATCACCATCCAGCCGTGCCGGCGGGCCCGGGAGAACGTGCCGGAGAACAGCCCGCCGGCCACCGCGCCGATCGGGATCGCCGCGAACAGCAGCTCGAGGGCGAGCCCTTCGCCGTACGAGCCGAAGGTCTCGCTCGCGAGTTGCGGGAAGAGGGCGCGGGGCATACCGAAGACCATCGCGATGATGTCGGCCAGGAAGGACAGCAGCAGCACCTTGTGCAGGGCGATGTAGCGGAAGCCGTCCACGATCTCCCGTACGCCCGCGCGGCGTTTGACGGTGGCCGCCAAGGGCGGCAGCGCGGGCAGCCGCAGGACCGCCCAGACCGTGACGCACAGGGCCAGCGCGTCGATGAGGTACAGCTCGGCCAGGCCGATCACGGGTATGAGCACGCCGGCCAGCAAGGGCCCGACCACCTGGCCGGTCTGCATGACGGTCGAGCCGAGGGCGTTCGCCGCGGTCAGCTCGTCGGCCGGCACCAGACGGGCGATGGAGGCGTTGCGGGCCGGGGCGTTGAGCCCCCAGAACGCCTGCTGAACGGCGAGCAGCACCATCAGCACGGCCACCGACTCCAGACCGGTGACGGCCTGGAGCCAGAACAGCACCGAGGTGACCGCGATGCCGCTGTTGGTGATCAGCAGCAGCTTGCGCCGGTCCATGCTGTCCGCGACGGCCCCGCCCCACAGCGCGAACACCACCAGCGGCAGCAGTCCGGCGAGACTCGCCGCGCCGACCCAGGCCGAGGAGCCGGTGATGTCGTAGATCTGCTTGGGCACGGCGACCGCGGTGAGCTGGCTGCCGACGGCGGTGACGATGGTCGAGGACCAGAGGCGGCGGTAGGCCGGGCGGCGCAGCGGCCGGGTGTCCATCGCCCAACGACGCCAGCCGCGCCGCCGCGGTGACACCGCGGCCGGGTCCTTCTCCACTGGATCCTGTGGTTCGGTGCTGCTCTCGCTGGTGTCCACGCGCTTCCTGGATGCTCGTTACATCTTTCTCGGCCGAGGATCACTATGGCAGCAGCGCCCGGGTGTTGGGACCCGCGTCTCAGCTTCCGGCGATCAGCCCGACGCCCAGGGCGATCATCGTCGCGGCGACCAGTCCGTCCAGGACCCGCCAGGCCGCCGGCTTCGCGAGGTGGCGGCTCAGCAGCCGCGCCCCGAACCCGAGTGCGGCGAACCAGCACAGGCTGGCGAGCACGGCACCGAGGCCGAACGTCCAGCGCATCGGGCCCCGGTCGGCGGCGACCGTGCCCAGCAGGAAGACGGTGTCGAGGTAGACGTGCGGGTTGAGCCAGGTCATCGCGAGGCAGGTCAGCACCGCCCGCCGCCGTGACCCCGCCGGGTCGCCCTCCGTCACCAGAGCGCCGGCCGGCCGGAACACCCGGCGGGCGGCGAGGGCGCCGTAGCAGAGCAGGAACGCCCCGCCGACCCAGGCGACCGCGGTCAGCACCCCCGGCCAGGCCACGACGACCGCGCCGACGCCGGCCACGCCCAGGGTGATGAGGAGCGCGTCGGACAGGGCGCAGATGGCGACGACGGCGAGGACCGCGTCACGGCGGATCCCCTGGCGCAGGACGAAGGCGTTCTGGGCACCGATGGCGACGATCAGGGAGAGACCCGTGCCGAATCCGGCGGCGGCGGTGGTCAGGGCGTGTGTCATGCCATTGACGCTAAGCAAGCGATCTCCGTACGTACAGCTAAAGATTCTTACGTATCTTTAGCAGATATGAAGACCGAGCTGACCGAGCTTCCCCTCGACCAGGTGCGGACGCTGCTCGCGGTGGTGGACGAGGGCACCTTCGACGCGGCCGCCGCCGCGCTGCACGTGACCCCGTCGGCGGTGAGCCAGCGGGTCAAGGCGCTGGAGCAGCGCACGGGACGGGTGCTGCTGGTGCGGACGAAACCGGTGCGGCCCACCGAGTCCGGCACGGTGGTCGTCCGGTTCGCCCGCCAACTGGCCCGACTGGAGCGCGACGCGCGTGCCGAGCTCGGCATGAACGACGCCGGGGACGCGACCCGGGTTTCGATCGCGGTCAACGCCGACTCGCTGGCGACGTGGTTCCTGGGCGCGCTCACGCGCGTGCCAGAGGAACTACGGCTCTGCTTCGAACTGCGGCGGGAGGACGAGAGCCGTACGGCGACGCTGTTGCGAGAGGGACTGGTCATGGCCGCGGTGACCTCCTCGCCCGACCCCGTCGCGGGCTGCTCCGTGCGCCCGCTGGGCCGGATGCGCTATCTGGCCACGGCGAACCCGGAGTTCGCCGGGCGCCACCTCGACGGCTCGCTGCGCGACACGCTCCCGCGGGCGCCGGTGATGACGTTCGACCGCAGCGACGACCTCCAGGACGCCCTCGTCCGCACACTGCACCGCGGTCGCACCGTCGCGAGCGCCGTACGGCACCACGTCCCCACCTCGGAGGGCTTCCTTTCGGCCGTGACGGCCGGCCTGGGCTGGGGCATGATCCCCGAGGTCCAGGCCGAACCGCTCCTGCGGGCCGGCCGCCTCGTACCGCTCGCCCCGGACCACCCCATCGACGTCCCCCTGTACTGGCAGCAGTGGAAGCTGGACTCACCGGCACTGGCCACGGTGACGGAGGCGGTGACGGCGCAGGCGACGGAGGCTCTGCGCGGCTGAGCAGGTCAGGGGCGGTTCTACAACGCCTCCCAGGGGCGCGGGGCTGTGCCTGATTCGCGGCTCCGCCGCGTGGGCGCGACCAGCCACGACGGCGCCGCAGCCGCTCGACGGCGCATCGAGGCACGACCTACGGAGTGCTACCGCGCCCCAACTGACCGGCGGCACTGTCCAACAGCATCTCCAACGCCACCGGATACGCGCTGTCCACCATCCGCGCCGCCAGCAACGGCACCGCCTCGGCGATCCGCGGATGCGTGGCACGGGGCAGCCGGGCATACGTCGACCGCCACATGCCCTCATCCGCGCGGAGCGCCTCGCTCGGCAGTGCCAGCGACGCCGCGTCGAGCGCCGCGAAGGCCAGCGTCTGGTCGATGAAGGCGTGGTAGATCCGCACGGTGTCCGCCAGCGGGAACCCGGCGGTGCGCAGGACGTCCAGCACGGCCTCGTCGGCGGCGAGTTCGTTGGCCCGCCCCGTGACCCGGCTGGTCGTCAGCGCGGCGGCCTGCGGATGGGCCACATACGCGGCGTGGATGCGCAGCCCGACGGCGCGCAGGTCCTCCCGCCACTGCCCCGTCGGCTCCCAGCCGTCCAGCGCCTGGCCCATGAGGGCGTCGCCGATGGCCAGGGTCAGGTCGTCCATGCCGCGGAAGTACCGGTACAGCGTGCTGGGGTCGGCGTCGAGGGCCAGCCCGAGGCGACGGGCGGTAAGTCCGGCGCTGCCGTGTTCGCTGAGCATGCGCAGCGCCGTCTCGACGATCAGCCGCTCCGACAGCACCGTGCCGCTTTTCGTGGGACGGCGTCGGCGTCGCTTCTCCTCCGGAACGACCGGTTTCGGCACCATGACCTCCGTCCTCTGCGTCTTATGCCAACGCCATTGACCTTACGAGAACGGACCGCGTTGTATCTCCGGCGGGGCCCCACCACGTCGTAGACCTTCGAGTCGAGGGAGTCTTGTCATGCGTGTACTGATTGTGGGAGCCGGCGGGGTCGGTACCGCCATCACCCGGATCGCGGCCCGGCGGCCGTTCTTCGAGGCGATGGTCGTCGCCGACTACGACCTCGCCCGCGCCGAGGCGGCCGTCGCGGCGCTCGGCGGGGACGACCGGTTCCGGGCCGAGCGCGTCGACGCGAGCGAGGAGGCTGCGGTGGCCGCACTGCTGGAGCGGCACGCCTGCGACGTGCTCGTCAACGCCACCGACCCGCGGTTCGTGATGCCGCTGTTCCAGGCGGCCCGCACGGCCGACGCGACGTATGTCGACATGGCGATGTCGCTGTCCCGGCCGCACGCGGAGCGCCCCTACGAGGACTGCGGGGTCAAGCTGGGCGACGCCCAGTTCGAGCAGGCCGCCGACTGGGCGAAGGCGGGCGCGCTGGCCCTGGTCGGCATGGGCGTGGAGCCGGGCCTGTCGGACGTCTTCGCCCGGCACGCGGCGGACGAGCTCTTCGACGAGATCGAGGAGATCGGCGTCCGCGACGGTGCGAACCTCACCGTCGACGGCTATGACTTCGCACCGTCCTTCAGCATCTGGACCACGATCGAGGAGTGCCTCAACCCGCCGGTGGTCTACGAGGCCGACCGCGGCTGGTTCACCACCGAGCCCTTCAGCGAGCCCGAGGTGTTCGACTTCCCCGAGGGCATCGGCCCGGTCGAGTGCGTGAACGTGGAGCACGAGGAGGTGCTGCTCGTGCCGCGCTGGGTCGACGCGCGCCGGGTGACCTTCAAGTACGGCCTGGGCGAGGAGTTCATCGGCACGCTGAAGACGCTGCGTCTGCTGGGCCTGGACCGCGCCGAGCCGGTGACCGTGCCGAGCGCCGCCGGGCCCGTGGAGGTCTCGCCCCGGGACGTCGTCGCCGCGTGTCTGCCGGACCCCGCGACGCTGGGCGAGCGGATGCACGGCAAGACCTGCGCGGGCACCTGGGTGCGGGGGGTCAAGGACGGGAAGCCGCGCGAGGTGTACCTGTACCACGTGGTGGACAACCAGTGGTCCATGGCGGAGTACGGCTCACAGGCCGTGGTGTGGCAGACCGCCGTCAACCCGGTCGTCGCGCTCGAACTCCTCGCGACCGGCGCCTGGTCCGGCGCGGGCGTGCTGGGTCCGGAGGCCTTCCCGGCCCGGCCCTTCCTGGACCTGCTGACGGCGTACGGCTCCCCGTGGGGCATGCGCGAACAGTGACCGGATTCGCCGGTGTCCCACGGGGTTTCACCTACGCATCGACAGGCGACTCGAAACCGGGTAATGCATCCACCGAGGGCACAGACGACGATCGCAGGTGACTTTGATGGACGACTGGCGAGACTGGCGAGACGACGCTGCCTGCCGCCATGAGGATCCCGACCTCTTCTTCCCGATCGGCACGTCCGGACCGACCCTGCTCCAGACGGAGCAGGCGAAGTCGGTCTGCCGTCGCTGCTCGGTACAGGAGCGGTGTCTGCGCTGGGCGGTCGACACCGGCCAGTTCATCGGGATCTGGGGTGGCACGAGCGAGAACGAGCGACGGGCGCTGCGGCGGCGGGCCGGATAGCCGGCGGAGCGGCGGGACACGGGTCCTGTACGTGATCACGCGGCGGCCTTGGCCGACACTGGGGAGGGACTCGTCAGCTTCGGCGGTTCGCCCTCCGCACCCGAGAAAGGCCCGGCCATGAGTGTTCGGATCCGTCGTGTCTACGAAGCACCCGAGCCGGAGGGCGGCGTGCGCGTCCTGGTCGACCGGCTGTGGCCGCGCGGCCTGTCGAAGGACGCGGCTCGGGTGGACGAGTGGCCCAAGGGGCTCACCCCGTCCACCGAGCTGCGTCGCTGGTACCACGCGGACGAGAGGTCGTACGAGGAGTTCGCCGAGCGGTACGAGGCGGAGCTGGCCGCGCCCGAGGCGGCCGAACTCGTCGATCATGTACGGGAGTTGGCGAGCAAGGGCGACGTGACCCTGCTGACCTCGTCGAAGTCTCCCGAAAGCAGTCACGCCGCCGTGCTGGCCCGTCTCCTCCAGGCGTGACGTCTGATCACGTCGTGCGGAGACGGGCCGTACGCCGGCGTCAGCCCGTCTGTCGCGCCGCCGCCCGGCCCGCCGTGCGGCCCGAGAAGAGACAGCCGCCGAGGAAGGTGCCCTCCAGCGCGTTGTAGCCGTGGACGCCGCCGCCGCCGAACCCGGCGACCTCGCCGGCCGCGTACAGGCCGTCGATCGGCGTCCCGTCGGCTCCGAGCGCGCGGGAGTCCAGGTCGGTCTGGATGCCGCCCAGGGTCTTGCGGGTCAGGATGTGCAGCTTGACGCCGATGAGAGGGCCGGCCGCGGGGTCGAGGACACGGTGCGGGGTGGCGACCCGGCCGAGACGGTCGCCGATGTAGCGGCGGGCGTTGCGGATGCCCTGGACCTGGGAGTCCTTGCTGTACGGGTTGGCGATCTGGAGGTCGCGGGCCTCGATCTGGCGCCGGATGCCCGCCGCGTCGAGGAGCGGCTTGTCCGTCAGCTGGTTCATCTTCTCGACCAGTTGCTCCAGGGTCGGCGCGGTCACGAAGTCGGCGCCGTTGCGCAGGAACGCGGCCACCGGCCCCGGGGCGCCCTTGCCGAGCACCCGCTCCTTCAGGAACCCGGCGCGGTCCTTGGCGGTGATGTCGGGGTTCTGCTCGGAGCCCGACAGTGCGAACTCCTTCTCGATGATCTTCTGGCTGAGGATGAACCAGGAGTGGTCGTGGCCGGCGATGTCCGCGTCGGTGCGCAGGTGCTTGAGGGTGCCGAGGGTGTCGTAGCCCGGCAGGCACGGGTCGGGCAGACGGCGGCCGAGGGCGTCGAACCACATCGAGGACGGGCCGGGCAGGATGCGGATGCCGTGGCCGGGCCAGATCGGGTCCCAGTTCTGCAGGCCCTCGGTGTAGTGCCACATCCGGTCGCGGTTGACCAGGCGTACGCCCGCCTGCGCGCTGATGTCGAGCATCCGCCCGTCGACGTAGGCGGGGACGCCGGTGACCATCTCGCCGGGCGGGGTGCCGAGCCGTTCGGGCCAGTAGCGGCGGACGATGTCGTGGTTGGCGCCGATGCCGCCGGTGGTGACGACGACGGCCTGCGCGGTGAGCTCGAACTCGCCGACGCGGTCGCGGTTGGAGGCGACGCCCCGGGCCGAGTGGTCGTCGGCCAGGACCGTGCCGCGCACGCCGCGCGCCGTGCCCTCCTCGATGACCAGCTCGTCGACCTGGTGCCGGTGGTAGAAGGTGAGCAGCCCGTCGCGCGCGGCCTGCTTGGCGTACCGGACGAACGGCTCCACGACGCCCGTGCCGGTCCCCCAGGCGATGTGGAAGCGGGGCACGGAGTTGCCGTGGCCGTGGGCGCGCAGGTCGCCGCGCTCGGCCCAGCCCACCGTGGGCAGGAACTTGATGCCGTGCCCGTCCAGCCAGGCCCGCTTCTCGCCGGCCGCGAACTCGACGTACGCACGTGCCCAGCGCACCGCCCAGGAGTCCTCGTCGTCGACCCGGTCGAACTGGGCGCTGCCCTGCCAGTCGTTCCAGGCCAGGTCGAGGGAGTCCTTGATGCCCAGGCGCCGCTGCTCCGGGGAGTCGACGAGGAAGAGCCCGCCGAAGGACCAGAACGCCTGCCCGCCGAGGTTGGCGGCGTTCTCCTGGTCCACCAGCGCGACCCTGCGGCCCCGGCTGGTCAGTTCGCTCGCGGCGACCAGGCCCGCGAGTCCCGCTCCGACGACGATGACGTCGGCATCCATGGCGACCGTCCCTTCCTCAAGTCCTCATGCGGTGGTGTCGCTGCCGTCGGTGAGCAGCGCGGTGAGCAGTTGGCCCAGCCAGACGCGGGCGTGCTCCACGTCCTTGTCCAGCAGGAGTTGGGTGGTGACGCCGTCGTACGCGGCGACCACGGCACGGGCGGCGCCGTCGGTGTCGCCGAGCACGGCGGGCAGTTCGGTGTGTCCCCGCGCGCGGGCGAGCCGGTCGGCGATCGCCCCGCGCAGCCGGGCGCGGTGTTCCAGCAGGGTCCGGGCGACGGCCGGGTCACGCGCGGCGTGCACCAGGAAGTCCGTCTTCACCAGCAGCCAGTCGCGGTCCAGCAGCAGCACCTCGGTCACCCGGTCCACGGCGGCGGTCACGTCCAGGTCGGGTCCGTCCAGGGCGAGCGCCCCGGACACCTGCTCGGCGATCAGGTCCGCGCGCTGCTGGTAGAGGGCGAAGAACAGCTCGTCCAGGCTGTCGAAATTGGAGTAGAAGGCGCCCCGGCTGTAGCCGGCGGCCTCGCAGACCTCCTCGATGGAGACCCGGCCGAACCCCTTGGCGGCGAACACGGCGAACGCGGCGTCGAGCAGGTTGGCGCGCGTGCGAACCCGGCGCTTGGTGACGCGCCCGGTCGTTTCCTTCACCGCCATGTCCCGGCCTCCGTTCGATACGTGAATGTATCCGATACACGAATGTATCCAAAGAGGAGGACGTGAACTCGATCGAGAACTGACGCGAGCGTGAGCACCTCGACGGAAAACATAGATAGGAACAGATTTTCGATTCAGGAGTACGCTGGGACCATGGCCACGCACCTCCAGGGCTCCCTCTTCGACCAGACCGACGAGCTGCGGCTCGGGTCCCTCGCCGGGATCCTCCGCACCCGGCTCGGCCACGGCGCCTGGATCGACGTGCTGCCCGGCTGGCTGAGCGGGGCCGACGTCCTGTTCGAACAGCTCGCCGCCGAGGTGCCCTGGCGTGCGGAGCGGCGGACGATGTACGACCACGTGGTCGACGTACCTCGACTGCTGTCCTTCTACGGCGCCGACGACGCCCTCCCGCACCCCGTCCTCACGCAGGCCCGCGACGCGCTGTCCGCGCACTACGCCGAGGAGCTGCGCGAGCCGTTCACCACGGCCGGGCTCTGCTACTACCGGGACGGCCGGGACAGTGTCGCCTGGCACGGGGACCGGATCGGACGGGGCGCGCGCGAGGACACGATGGTCGCCATCCTCTCCGTGGGCGCGCCCCGGGATCTGCTGCTGCGCCCGGTGCGAGGCGGCGGCGAGACGGTGCGCCGTCCGCTGGGGCACGGCGACCTCATCGTGATGGGCGGCTCCTGCCAGCGGACCTGGGAGCACTCGATACCGAAGACCACGCGCGCCGCGGGACCGCGCATCAGCGTGCAGTTCCGCCCGCACGGCGTGCACTGAGGCGGAGAGGCGGCCGCTTCGGACGCACGCGCGGGGGCTGCCTCCGGCGGACGGTGCCGGAGGCAGTCCCTCCTCTGTGCGAAGCCCTGCCGCGCCCCCACACTGGTGCGCGTGAGCGCTGAGACGCGAGGACCGGCCACCGCGGCCCGGCGCGGCGAACTGGACGCGCTGCGGGTCTTCGTCGTCCTCGGGCTGGTCTTCTTCCACGCGGTGCTGGTCTTCGCCACCGAGGGCGACTTCTACGTCCAGAACGCGGAGAGGACCGAGGTCATCACCGTGCTCGCCGGGTTCGGCGTGGTCTGGGCGATGCCGGTGCTCTTCCTCGTCGCCGGGCTCGGTGCCCGGTACTCCGTAAGCCGCCGAGGCGCCCGCCGTTTCGCCCGGGAACGCCTGGTGCGCCTGGGAGTCCCCCTCCTCTTCACCGTCGTCGCGTTGAACCCGCTCCCCCAGTGGCTGCGGCTGCGCGCCGCCGACCCGGACTACCACGAGTCGTACTGGCGCTTTCTGCCCCGCTACTTCACCGTCCACCCGGACCTCGCCGACTTCCCCTTCTTCCTGGACGGGGACCACTTCGAGTCCGGCCATCTGTGGTTCGTGCTCCTGCTGCTCGCGTTCTGCCTGCTGCTGGCGCCGGTCGCGGGAGTCCTCGCGCAGGGTGGCGACCGTGCCGCGCGGGCCGTCGCCCGCCGCCCCCTCCTGCTTCTGCTTCCCGTGCTGCCGCTCGCGCTGATCCAGGTGCCGCTGGGCATGGAGGAGGACTACGCGGCCTGGCACCACTGGGCCTACCTGGTGTTCTTCCTCTACGGCTTCGCCCTCGCCGGGGACGAGCGGATCCGGGCGGTCATGCGCCGGCTCGCCCGGCCGCTCGGCGTGGCGGGGGTCCTCCTGTTCGCGGCCTGTGGGCCCGGGTTCATGACCTCGGACGACCCGTTCACGGACCGCACGCCGCTCGCGCTGGGCACCCGCGCCCTGTTCAGCGCGGCGGGCTGGTGCCTGGCGGTGGCCGTCACCGGCACCCTGGACCGGCCGCGCGAACAGCCGCCCGCGGGAGCCGGCCCGAGCCCGACGACGGGATATCTGGGCGTCGCCGCCCTGCCGTTGTACGTGTTGCACCAGCCGGTCGTGGTCGCCCTCGCCTACGCCGTGGTGGGCTGGTCGGCGCCGATCGTCGTGGAGTACGCCGTGATCGTCGCGGGTTCGTTCGCGGTGATCCTCGTGCTGTACGAGTGCGTGGTGCGCAGGACGCGGGTCACGCGCTTCCTGTTCGGGATGCGCGCCGCTCCCCAACGCCCCGCGCCTGACCGTGGTTGAGGGCGGACCCGCTGCTCACGGCGCCTGTGCGGTCTGCTTTGCTGATGCCCTCGGGCAGCGGAATCAAGGATTCGGGACGATCATGCGAGCAGATGTGCGGCAAGTCACGGACGGCGCCTACCTGGTGCACGGCAGCAACACCAACTGGGTGATCCTGACCGAGGGGGACGCGGTCACACTGATCGACACCGGCTACCCCGGCGACCGGCAGAAGCTGCTCGCCTCGCTCGCCGAGGTGGGGAGTTCGCCGGAGGCCGTCACGGCCGTACTGATCACGCACGCGCACACGGACCACCTGGGCAACGCCGAGTACCTGCGGGCCACGCACGGCACGCCGATATACCTCCACGAGGCCGAAGTGCCGCACGCACGCCGGGAGTTCCTGCACCAGGTGGACGTCGGGACGGTCCTGAAGAACGGCTGGCGGCCGGGCGTCCTGCCCTGGGCGATCCACGCGATCCGCTCCGGCGGCACCGCGCACGTGCCGGTCACCTCCCCCGAACCGTTCCCCTCCGCCGGGCCGCTGGACCTGCCCGGCCGGCCGGTCCCCCTGCACACGCCGGGCCACACGGACGGGCACTGCGCCTACCACCTGCCCGACGTGGGCGTGGTGATCGCGGGCGACGCCCTGGTGAGCGGGCACCCCACCTCGCGGATCAAGGGACCGCAGCTGCTGCCCGACATGTTCCACCGCGAGCGCTCGCGCGCCGTGGCCTCCCTGGACGTCCTCGAAGGGCTCAAGGGTGATCTGCTGCTGCCCGGGCACGGTCCGCTGCACCGCGGCCCGGTCCGAGAAGCCGCCCTTCAGGCCCGGGAGCGGGCACTCTAAGGTGAGGTGACGATCACCGGCGAGGCGAGGACGAACGGCCATGGCACTCCAGATCAGCGCGACGAACCCGGAGCACCCCGCGCTCCTGCTGGAGCTGCCCTGGCATCTGCCCCTGGAGCAGTGGCCGGACGAGGTCCTGGTCCCGCTGCCGCGCGGTATATCCCGGCACGTCGTGCGCTACGCCCGGGCCGGCACCGAGGTGATCGCGGTCAAGGAGCTCGCCGAGCGCCCGGCGCTGCGCGAGTACGAGCTCCTGCGGGACCTGGACCGCATCGGCATCCCGGCGGTGGACCCGCTGGCCGTGGTCACCGGGCGCGCCGACGCCGACGGCGGCCCGCTGGAGTCCGTCCTGGTCACCCGGCATCTGGGCGGCTCGATGCCGTACCGCTCGATGTTCGAGACGACGATGCGGCCGGCGACCATGCACCGGCTGATGGACGCGCTGGCGGTACTGCTGGTCCGCCTCCATCTCGCGGGGTTCGCCTGGGGCGACTGCTCGCTGTCCAACACGCTGTTCCGGCGCGACGCGGGCGCCTACGCCGCGTATCTGGTGGACGCCGAGACGGGCGACCTGCACCCGCAGCTCAGCGACGGCCAGCGCGACTACGACCTGGACCTCGCCCGGGTCAACATCAGCGGCGAGCTGCTGGACCTGGAGGCATCCGGGGCGCTGCACCCCTCGGTGGACCCGATCGATTTCGGCACCGAGATCTGCGCCCGCTACCAGCGCCTGTGGCAGGAACTGACCCGTACCTCGGTGTACCCGGCGGGCAAGTACCACTACATAGAGCGCCGGATCCGCCGCCTGAACGAACTCGGGTTCGACGTGGCCGAGATGCAGATCGAGCACGCCACCAACGGCGACACGGTCACCTTCGTTCCCAAGGTCGTGGACGCCGGCCACCACCAGCGCCAACTGCTGCGCCTGACCGGCCTGGACACCGAGGAGAACCAGGCCCGGCGGCTCCTGAACGACCTGGAGAGCTGGATGGCCACCCAGGACGACTACGCCCCGGGCGACCCCCTCGGCGCCCGCCCCGAGGTCCTCGCCCACCGCTGGGTCCGCGATGTCTTCCGCCCCACCGTGCGGACCGTACCGCTGGACCTGAGGAGCTCCATGGACCCGGCGGAGATCTATCACGAGTTGCTCGAACACCGCTGGTACCTGTCCGAGCGGGCACAGCTCGACATCGGCCTGGACACGGTGGTCGAGGACTACATCGAGAACATCCTGCCCAAGGCCCGGGAGACGCTCCAGCCGACGGACGACTAGCCGGTGGGACGGGCTCAGACGTGCGGTACGACCGCCACCGGGCAGGGCGCGTGGTGCAGGACGCCGTGTGCCACCGAGCCGATCCGGGCGCCGACGGCCGTGCGGCGGGCGCGGCGCCCGACGACCATCAGCTGGGCCCGCCCGACGACCGACAGCAGCACCTGTCCGGCACTGCCCATCTCGACGTGCTCGACCACCGGCACCTCGGGGAAGCGCTCGCGCCACGGCCGCAGCGCCTCGCCCAGTGACTTCTTCTCGTACGGCTCCAGACCTCCGGCCTCGTCGAGGAGCTTCAGGGACGCCGGGCTGTAGGCGAACAGCGGCGGCAGGGTCCAGGCGCGGACCGCGCGCACGGTCGCGCCGCGTGCCGCGGCCGTCTCGAACGCGAACCGCAGCGCGGCGGCGCTGTCGTCCGCGTCCCCGTGCTGGCCCACGACGATCTCGCGTCCGGCGGCCTCGGCGGACGCCTGGTCCCCGGCGCGGACGAGCACGACAGGGCTCTCGGCGCCGGCGATCACCTGCTGTCCGACGGAGCCCAGCAGGAACCCGACGACCGCGGCGTGGCCGCGCGACCCCAGCACCAGCATCTCGGCGTCCGCCGTCGCGGCGACCAGCGTGTCGACGGAGCCGTCGTCGACGACGTCGGTGCTCACGTCGAGGCCCGGGTGTCGCTCGGTGACGGAACGGGCGGCCTGCGCGAGGCCCTCCCGCACCCACTGCGCCTGGGTGTCGGCGTCCTTCGCGTATCCCGCGTCGAGCGCCTCGTGCGACTCGAACCGCCAGGCGTGCACCACCCGCAGGGCCAGCCCCCGGCGGACCGCCTCCCGGGCCGCCCAGCCGAGAGCGGCGAGGCTCTCCTCCGAGCCGTCCACCCCTGCCGTGATCGGGTGCGTCATTCCGGCTGCCTCCTGGTGTCGCGGTCACGTCCTTGGGGCCCAGTCTTCACCACGCCGCGCCCATGCCTCTGGAGCGCGTCCCGCATACCTGAGCGAAGCGGGCGGATCGAACATACGATGGCCGAAAGTCGGCTCGGCGACCGCGCCACCGGGACGCAGCGCCGCCGCGTCGAGAGGCCACGCCCGGGGTGGGAGACGTATGACACAGGCCGCCGAAGCAGCGCGGACCGTCATCCTGACCGTGGACGACGACCCGGGCGTGTCCCGGGCGGTCGCCCGCGATCTGCGGCGGCGCTACGGCGAGTCGCACCGGATCGTGCGCGCGGAGTCCGGCGAGTCCGCCCTGGAGGCGCTGCGCGAGCTGAAGCTGCGCGGCGATCTCGTGGCCGTGATCCTGGCCGACTACCGCATGCCGCAGATGAACGGCATCGAGTTCCTGGAACAGGCCCTGGACGTCTACCCGGGCGCGCGCCGCGTGCTGCTGACCGCGTACGCGGACACGAGCGCGGCCATCGACGCGATCAACGTCGTGGACCTCGACCACTATCTCCTCAAGCCCTGGGACCCGCCCGAGGAGAAGCTCTATCCGGTCCTGGACGATCTGCTGGAGGCGTGGCGGCGCAGCGACTACCGGCCGGTGCCCAGCACCAAGGTGGTCGGGCACCGGTGGTCGGCGCGCTCCTCGGAGGTGCGGGAGTTCCTGGCCCGTAACCAGGTGCCGTACCGCTGGTACTCGGCCGACGAACCCGAGGGGCAGCGGCTGCTGGCCGCCGCCGGGCAGGACGGGCAGCGGCTGCCGCTGGTGATCACGCCGGACGGGACGCCCCTGGTGGCGCCCGAGGCGCCCGAGCTGGCCGCGAAGGTCGGGCTGGCCACGACTCCGACGGCCGACTTCTACGACCTCGTCGTCATCGGCGGCGGTCCCGCGGGGCTCGGCGCCGCGGTGTACGGGGCGTCGGAGGGGCTGCGGACCGTGCTGGTGGAGCGGTCGGCGACCGGCGGGCAGGCCGGGCAGAGCTCCCGGATCGAGAACTACCTCGGCTTCCCGGACGGCGTGTCGGGCGCCCAGCTCGCCGACCGGGCCCGGCGGCAGGCGGCGAAGTTCGGGGCCGAGATGCTCACCGCGCGCGAGGTGACGGCGCTGGAGGTCAGCGGCGCCGCCCGGGTCGTCCGGTTCGCGGACGGCTCGGCGGTCGCCGCGCACAGCGTGATCCTGGCGACCGGCGTGTCCTACCGGCAGCTGGCGGCGCCGGGCTGCGACGACCTGACCGGCTGCGGGGTGTACTACGGGTCGGCGCTCACGGAGGCGCCCGCCTGCCAGGGGCAGGACGTGTACATCGTCGGGGGCGCCAACTCGGCGGGGCAGGCGGCGATGTACCTGTCGCGGGGCGCCAAGTCGGTGACGCTGCTGGTGCGCGGGGCGTCGCTGTCGGCGTCCATGTCGCACTACCTGATCCAGCAGATCGACGAGGCGCCGAACATCTCGGTGCGCACCGGCACGGTCGTCGAGTCCGCGCACGGCTCCGGCCGCCTGGAGCAGCTGACGCTGCGCGAGGTGGGGAGCGGGCGGACCGAACTCGTCGACGCGCAGTGGATGTTCGTGTTCATCGGGGCGGCCCCGCTGACCGACTGGCTGGGCGGGACGGTGTTGCGGGACGAGCGCGGGTTCATCCTGGCCGGGCCCGACCTGACGTCGGACGGGCGGCCGCCGGCCGACTGGGAGCTGGACCGGCCGCCGTACCACCTGGAGACCAACGTCCCCGGCGTGTTCGTGGCGGGCGACGCGCGCGCTGAGTCCGCCAAGCGCGTCGCGTCCGCCGTCGGAGAGGGAGCCATGGCCGTGATGCTCGTCCACCGCTATCTGGAGCAGTCATGAGCGGGCAGCCGATGCCGTGCAACCCCCAGGAGATCGGGGCGCTGTTCCTGTTCGAGAAGCTCACGTCCGAGCAGCTCGGCAGGCTGTGCAGCGAGGGGCGGGTGGAGAGGTTCGAGCCCGGCCCCGTGTACACCGAGGGCGATCCCGCGACCTGCTTCTACGTCATGGTCGAGGGCACCGTCGTGCTGTCCCGGCGGGTCGGCGGCGACGACGTGGAGGTCAACCGGACCTCCCAGCGCGGGGTGTACTCCGGGGCCTGGCAGGCCTACCTGGGTGACCGGGTGCCGCAGGTCTACAACAGTTCGATGCGGGTCACCGAGCCGACGCGGTTCTTCGTGCTGCCCGCCGAGACCTTCGCCGTCGTGATCCGCGAGTGGTTCCCGATGGCCCTGCATCTGCTGGAGGGTCTCTTCTTCGGCCAGAAGAGCACTCAGCTGGCCATCAACCAGCGTGAACGGCTGCTGGCGCTGGGCTCGTTGTCCGCCGGGCTCACGCACGAGCTGAACAACCCCGCGGCGGCCGCCGTCCGCGCGACCGCCACACTGCGCGAGCGGGTGGGCAAGATGCGGCACAAGCTCGCCGTCATCGCGCAGGGCTCCTACTCCCCCGAGGTCATGGCGAACCTCATCGACATCCAGGAGCGCACCGCCGAACGCGTCGCCAAGGCACCGGCGTTGAGCCCTCTGGAGGCGTCGGACCGGGAGGACGAGCTCACCGACTGGCTCGACGACCACGGCATCGCGGACGGCTGGCGGATCGCGCCCACCTTCGTGCAGGCCGGTCTCGACGTGGACTGGCTGGACCAGGTCGCGGCGGCGGTGGACGAGAAGATCCTGCCGAGCGCGGTCGGGTGGCTCAACTACACCGTCGAGACCGAGCTGCTGATGGACGAGATCAACGACTCGACCGCGCGCATCTCCCATCTCGTCGACGCCGCCAAGCAGTACTCCCAGCTCGACCGCGCGCCGTTCCAGAACGCCGACGTGCACGAACTCCTCGACAGCACCCTGATGATGCTGTCGGCCAAGATCGGCCCGCGGATCAAGGTCGTCAAGGAGTACGACCGCACGCTGCCCAGGATCCCCGCGTACCCGGCGGAGCTCAACCAGGTATGGACCAACCTGATCGACAACGCGGTCGCCGCCATCGGCAGCGCGGGCGGCGAAGGGACGCTGACCGTGCGGACGGCCCCCGATCACGATCGGCTGCTGGTGGAGTTCCGGGACACCGGTGTCGGTATCCCGGCCGAGCACCGGGGGCGGATCTTCGATCCCTTCTTCACGACGAAGCCGGTGGGTGAGGGGACCGGGCTCGGCCTCGACATCTCCTGGCGGATCGTGGTCAACAAGCACCACGGGACCATTCAGGTGGAGTCGGAGCCCGGTGACACGCGCTTCCAGGTGCTGCTTCCGCTCACATCGGCCGAGGAGGACTCCGCATGACCAGCGACAAGGGCGGTAAGGGAATCGACCCGGGCGTTCCGCCGAGCGGCAGCGGGTGTGTCGAGTGCGACGAGGCCGGCGGGTGGTGGTTCCATCTGCGGCGGTGTGCGCAGTGCGGACATGTGGGGTGTTGCGACAGTTCCCCCGCCAAGCACGCGACGGGGCATTTCCGGGAGACCGGGCACCCGTTCGTGCAGAGCTTCGAGCCGGGTGAGGACTGGTACTGGGACTACGGGTCGAACGAGTTGTACGAGTCGGGCCCCGAGCTGGCCGCGCCGGTGAGCCATCCGGCCGAGCAGCCGACACCGGGGCCCGCGGGGCGGGTGCCGGCCGACTGGGCGAAGACGTTGCGCGCCTGAGACCCAGGTTCGCGCCGCGTGCGTCAGGGGGGCGTGTCGCACTCCAGGGCCGACAGGTCGACGGCGTCGGCCATCGCCTGCATGCCCTTGTCGTTGGGGTGGATGTGGTCGCCGCCGTCGAGGGCGGGCAGCATCCGCGCGGGGTCGTAGGGGCTGCGCAGGACGCGGTCGAAGTCGGTGACGGCGTGGAACACACCGCCGGAGCGGATGGAGGCGTTGACCTTCCGGCGTACGGCCTCGGCGGCCGGGTCCCATTCGTGCCAGCCCTTGAAGGGGCCCACGGTCGCGCCGACGACGCACTTGCCGGCCGCGTGCGCCCGCTCGACGATCTCTCGGTAGCCGTCGACCAGGTCCTCGGCCGTGACGCCCGTGTGGGCCTTGATGTCGTTCACGCCCTGGAGGAGGAACACGGTCCGCACGCCCGGCTGGGACAGGACGTCCCGCTCCAGCCGGTTCAGCGCGCTCTGGCCGGGGCCGTCGCTGAGGACCTTGTTCCCGGCGATGCCCTCGTTGGCCACGCCCTTCACCACCGTGTCGGTGCGCTTCAGGCGGCGGGCGAGGTAGTCGGGCCAGCGGCGGTTCAGGTCGGCGGTGGACTGCCAGCCGTCGGTGATGGAGTCGCCGAGGGCGACCACCGCTCCGGTGCCCGCGGGGGCGCGTACGGAGACGGCGTCGAGGTAGAACCAGGAGCCGGTCGGGAGGGTCCAGGCGGCGCCGCTCTCCTCAGCGGTGTGGTCGCCCTGGGTCGCGTACGACGACTGCAGGGCCATCCAGTGGCCGCTCGCCGGGCCGCCCGCGTCGGGGCTGTGCAGGCTGACGGCGAGGTTGGTCGCGGCGGGCAGCCTGCCGGGCAGCGGGTCGCTCCACACGGTGCTGCCCGCCGGCACGGTGACCGTGCGTGCGCCGCCGAAGGTCAGGCGCCGGTTGCTGCCGGGTCGCAGCTCGGCGCCCTGCTTCTGGATCCCGGCATGGACGCTGTCGAGGGTCAGCGGCCGGTCTCCGAAGGCGTTGGAGAGCCGGACCCGGACGCCGGTGCCGCCCACGCTGGTGTGCACGACGAGCCGGTAGCCGCGGCCGGCGACGCCGTCGCCCAGGCGGTCGGCGCTCGCCGCCCACGTGACGACGCCGCTCGGCTCGGCAGTCGTCTCGGCGGGTGCCGGCGCGGACTGGCAGGCGACGACCGTCAGCAGGACCGTGGCCGACGCGAGTGCGGCCCTCACCGGGCGAGGTCCTTCAGCGTGACGGAGGCGCCGGGCCGCAGGGTGACCGTGCGGGACACGTCGCCGTACGCGACGGTGGTGGTGCGGCCGCCGACGCTGTGGATCCGTGCCTCGGTCGGTTTCCCGTCGCGCCAGCGCAGCTCGACCTCGAAGCCGCCGCGCGCGGCGACGCCCTTGACGAAGCCCGAGGCGGCCCAGGCACGGGGAAGTGCCGGGAGGAGTTCGATGTGCCCGGGCCGGGAGTACAGGAGCATCTCCACCATCGCCGCCGGGGTACCGAGGTTGGCGTCGATCTGGAAGATGCCCCGGCCGCGTTCCACCTCGTAGATGTCGAAGAGGTTGGGTGCCGTGCCGTTGCTGCCGCCGGTCGAGGGGCGCAGGTTGTTCACGACCAGCTGGTAGGAGTTCTCGGCGTGTTTCAGGCGGGCCCAGCACAGGCTGCGCCAGGCGTTGGCCCAGCCGAAGCTCTCCATGCCGCGCGCGGTGAGCAGGGCGGTGGCGCCGGCGACTAGGTCGGCCGGGGTGGAGCCGTCGGGGCGGATGCGGTCGCCGGGGAACAGGCCGACGAGCGGGGACAGGTGGCGGTGTGTGATCTCGCCGAGGTTGTCGGGGGTCATCCACTCCTCCAGCCAGCCGGTGGTCGCGCTGACCTGCGGCAGGTACAGCTTTCTGCGCAGTGAGGCGATCGTGGCCGCGTGGCCGGTGTCCTTCCGCAGTTCGGCCGCCGCGGTGCAGTAGTGCCCGAAGAGCGCCCACACCAGTTCCTGAGCGTAGGTGATGCCCTTGGCGGCAAGGGGGCCGTGCTCGGGCGACCAGTCGCTGTCGGCGATCAGCACCTCTTTCGAGGTGCCGGGGAGGGTGGTGGTGAGCAGCCGGGCCGCCCAGAACTCGCAGGCGCCCTTCAGCAGCGGGTAGATCTTCCTCAGGTGCTCGCGCGACCCGGTGTACTCGTAGTGCTCCCACAGGGTGGTGCACAGCCAGGCGTTGCCCGCCGGGTGCCACCACCAGCCGCCTCCGCCATGGGGGTTGGTGGAGATGGCGACGGTCCAGCCGGCGTTCTCACCGGTGGAGTTGCGGTAGCGGTTGCGCGGGTCGTTGAACAGGCGGCGGGTGAGGTCGGTCCAGGACGGGAGCTGGGCCAGGCAGTAGTCGGTGAGGGCGTCGAAGCACGGGGAGAGGCCGGTCCGGTCGGCCATCCAGTAGTTCATCTGGATGTTGATGTCGGTGTGGTAGTCGCCCATCCAGTCCGGGTCGTTGCCGTCGAGCCACAGCCCTTGCAGGGCGAGGGGCAGACTCCCGCGTGAACCGGAGATCATCAGGTAGCGGCCGAAGTGCGCGTAGGCGGCTTCGAGTTCGGGATCCGGCTCGCCGTCCCGGGCGCGTGCCCGGAGCCGTTCCCAGGTGTCCAGGGCGCGCTGCTCCGGGGTCGACGTCCCGAGCGAGAGATCCATCCGCCCGTACAGGTCCCGGTAGTCGGCGACATGGGTGCGCAGCAGGGTGTCGGCCGAGTGGGCGGCGGCGTCGCGGACCTTGGCGCGGGCGAGCCGGTGCGGATCGAGGGCCGGGTCGCGGTAGTCCTTGGCGGCGTCGGGCGCGTAGTCGGTCCCGCCGCTCACGACCACGGTCAGCTCCCGGCAGCCGGCGAAGTCGATCCGCGAGCCGCTGACGGTGACCCGCCCGCCGGAGCCGTACGCGGTGACGGCGGCCCCGTACCGCAGACCGTTGGGCAAGTCGGCGCCGAACGACACCGCGGCGTCTTCGCCGTGCGTGCCCTCCAGCACGACGGTGCCGGTGTGGCGGCCGCCGCCGCTCTGCGTGAAGTGCAGGACGATCACGTCGTCGGGCCGGCTGGCGAAGACCCGTCTGCGGTACGTCACTCCGGCGCGGGTGTACGACGTGGTCACCAGCCCGCGCGCCAGGTCGAGGGTGCGGCGGTAGCCGTGGACGGCGGACAGGTCGTGGTCGGGGATGTCGACGGTGAGGCGGGCGAGGAGGGTGAAGGAGCCGAAGTCGTCGCGGCCGTAGGGGAACTGGCCGTCGGCGTCGAGGGTGTCGTTGCGGCCGCCGGTCCACAGGGTGGCGTCGGTGATCAGCAGGAGTTCACGGCCGGGGTCGTTGCCGACGAGGGCGCCGAGGCGGCCGTTGCCGACGGGCAGGCCCTGCTCGATCATGGAGTGCTCGTCGGCGGGGGCCTGCCACCACAGCCGGTGGCGTGCGCCTGCCGGGACGGCGGGTGCGTCGGCCGGGCGCGGCGGTGCGGCCGACGCGGTGAAGGCGGGCAGTGTGGTGAGGGCTCCGCTCGCCGCGGCGAGGGCGAGCAGGCCGCGTCGGGGCAGGTGGTCGGACGGGGTGGTGTCCATGGCGGGCTCCTGGCAGTCGTGGGCGGACGTCCGGGATTCGGTCAGGACGACTTCGGTACGTCGATCCGGTCGATGTCCGGTGCGTAACCGCTCCCGCTGTCGAACGTGACCGTGTTGGCCCCGGCCTTCAGCTTCACCGGCACATGGACGCTGTTCACGGTGGACCAGTCGCCTGTGGAGGCGAATATGTGCGAGGTGGCGCCGCGTCCGTTGGCGGACACCAGGATCGAGCGGGAGTCACCGCTGACGTAGGCGACCTCGATCTGGTAGGTGCCGGCCTTGGCGACCACGACGTCGTTGAAGGTGACCTTGCCGCCCGTGTAGAGGTTGCCGACCTTGCGGCCGCCGGAGCAGGCGGAGCAGTCGGCCACGGAGGCGTTGCCGCTCAGGGTGTTGCCGGCCGACTCGGCCTCGTGGGCGGTCCGGGCGAGGGCCGTGCCGCGCGGGGTGACGGTGAAGAGCCGGGAGCCGTGCGCGGGGAGGGCCTGGGTGATGCGGTCGGTGTGGCCGCCGAGGTTCTCCTTGTTCCACACGTCGCGCACCGTGGCCTTGCCCTTGAAGCCGAGGGTCGACCAGTTCGCGGTCACCGCGGCGGGTGCGTCGGAGAGGTTGAACAGGGCGACGGTGTAGGTGCCGTTCGGGTTCTTCGCGGCCCACACCTGCTGGGGGTCGGAGGCGGTGACGGGCTCGGCGGGCGGGGCGCCGCTCTGGTTGATCGCGATGACCTCGCGGTCCGTCAGCAGCTTCAGGCCGTAGGAGTCGAGCCTGGTGAGGTCGTCGCCGGTGAAGAGCGGGGACTTGGCGATGGCCCACAGGGTGGCGTAGCTCTGCCGCTCGGCCTTGGTGAGGCCGTCCATGTCGCCGTTGCCGACGTTGAGGGAGTCGAGGTCACTCCAGCCGCCGGGTCCCGCGTGGCCGGTCCAGGCGGGGGCGTCGTCCCAGCGGTCGTCGACCGAGTTCTCCCAGGTGACGAGGGTGTTGCAGTAGCACTCGACGTCGGTGTCGATGCGCCAGCCGTTGGAGTACTTCTTCCAGTCCGCGACGTGCCCGTAGTCCAGGGACCAGGACAGCTCCAGGTGGATCGGGCGGCCGGCGGTCCTGATGGCCTGCTGCCAGGCGGCGACGTCGGCGACGTTGTCGTAGTTGTCGCCGCTCTTGAACGAGCCGGGGCCCACGCCGTCGAGCTTGAGGAAGTCATAGCCCCAGTCGGCGAACATCCGCGCCTGGGAGTCGATGTACTTCTGCGCACAGGGGTTAGAGAAGTCGATCTTGTAGGCGCTGTCCCAGCCGTTGGTGGTGCGCAGGTCGTCGTGGACGATGTCGCCGGTGGTGCAGCCGTCGGCGTTCCAAACCGGGTTCCCGCCGTCGCCGTACGCCCCCTTCTCCAGGCCGACCGGGAGGTAGATACCGGCCTTGAGCCCCTTTGCATGGATGTGGTCGGCGACGGCCTTCATGCCGCTCGGGAAGCGTTCCGGGTCGGCCTGCTGGCGTCCGTACTCGTCGAACCGCGGCTTCCAGGACCAGTCCATCCACCAGCCGGCGTCGATGTTGACGTACTCGTAGCCGTACTTCTTCAGCTTGGCGGCCATGGCGTCGGTCTGCTTGATGACGTTCGCCTCGGACAGGTAGCTGTAGTCGCCCTTCGGGTTGAGTCCCGGATACTTCGACGACTGCATGGTCCAGCTCGTCCAGCCCATGTAGGGCTTGGCGGCCACCGTGGTGTTCGTGGCGGCCGGGGGCGGGGCGGTCTCGGCCTGTGCGGCGGGGACGACGGCGGTGACACCGGCGGTGAGGGCCAGGACCACCACGGCTCTCAGGGTGCGTGCGGGCATGACGGAGTACCAGGATGACCGCATGGGTCGTACCTCCCGGGGTCGGTTCAGCGGCTCGGGCGCTGCTCGTCGGCTCTGATGAAGGACTGGATCGCGGTGGCCGCGGCCCCGCGCGCCCACTCCTCGAAGGGCAGTGGGCGGGTCTGTACGTCGCACTGGGCGGCGGAGCCGAACGCGGCCGCGGCGAACGCGTCGCGGATCTGTCCGGCGAACAGGTCGTGCGCGGCGAGGCCCTCGCCGGAGATGATCACCCGCTCGGGGCCGAGCAGGTTGGCCACGGTGGCGATGCCGCGGCCGATCGCGTCGCCCGCGCGCGCAAACGCCTCCCGGGCCCCGGCGTTGCCCTGGTGGGCCAGCGCCACGGCCTCGGCGGTGTCGGCGACCTCGACACCCGTGGTCTCGCGGATCCGCCTGACGATCGCGGCGTCCCCCGCGATCGCCTCCACGCAGCCGCGGTTGCCGCAGCGGCAGGGCGGACCGGCGGGATCGACGGTGACATGGCCGATCTCGCCGGCCACGCCCTGCGCACCGGCGACCACCCGGCCGTGCACCACGAGTCCGCAGCCGATCCCGGCGCCGACCGTCACCACGGCGAAGTCGGACAGCCCCACACCGGCCCCGAACCACTGCTCGGCGACGGTGAGGGCCCGTACGTCGTTGTCGACGGTGACCGGCAACCCGGTGGTCGTGGCGGCGAGTTCGGCGAGGGGCACGTCCCGCCACTCCAGGAACGGCGAGTAGCGCACGACGCCGGCGCCGCGGTCGACGTCACCGGAGACGGCGATGCCGAGGCCCAGCACCGGCACGCCCAGGTCGCCCGCCTCCGCGAGCAGTTGCCCCGCGAGTTCGGCGACCGAGGCGAGCACGCCCTTCGGTGCCCGGTCCGGGAGCGGGGCGTGCCGGGCCACGCGGACCCGGCAGCACAGGTCGGTGAGCACACCGATGATCTCGTCGCCGGTCACCTTGACGCCGATGAACAGCGCCCGTCCCCCGTCGACCCGCACCGGGTTGGCGGGACGGCCCAGCGCGGGCCGGGCCGGCTCCTCCGCATCCTCCACCAGGTAGCCGGCCTCGATCAGGGGCCGTACCGCCTTGGTGACGGCGGCCGGGGACAGTCCCGCCCGCCGGGCCACCTCCAGTCGGGTGAGCGGCCCGTGGGACAGGACCGTGGTGAAGATCTGCGAGGCGGCCGGCGTGTTCGCCGGGAACGTCTCGGCGCGGCGGGTCGAGGACATGCCCGGAACCTAGAGCCCTTATTTTCCGCCGTCAATAAAAGAAGCGGGATTCGTTCACGCGGGATCCGCCGACGACCCGAGGACTCCTACCCGGTGATCCGTGTCTGTCCAACTGTGCGTCGTCCGTGGCGATCTGACGGGATGCGAGAAGGTTGCCCCGCACGAACGTGATCGTTCTCCTATGAGCGGCACATCGACAGAAAGCGGAGGAAGCCGGATGGTCTCAGCAACGGTGGTCAGAGGTACGGCGATGGCGGCGGCCCTGGTGTCGCTCCTGGCGGCTCCCGCCCACGCCGTGCCCGGGGAACCCGGCGCCACCACGGTCGGCACCCGGGCGGGCGCCCTGCCCGCCCCGGACGTCACCGGCGTCTGGAACGTCCTGCGCGGCGCACAGCGACAGGGCGCCCCCGGCGCGATCGCGCGCCTCGACGACCGCGGCACGGCCCACTGGGCGGCCGTCGGTGTCGCCGACCGAAAGTCCCGGCGGCCCATCAGCAACGCCGACCGGTTCCGCATCGGCAGCGTCACCAAGATCTTCTCGGCCGTCGTACTGCTGCAACTGGCCGACGAGAAGAAGCTGAAGCTCGACGCCCCGGTCAACCGCTACCTGCCGGGGCTGCTGCCCGACGACCGCATCACGGTCCGGCATGTGCTCAGCCACCGCAGCGGCCTGTACGACTACACCAACGAGATGTTCGCCCGGACGGTTCCCGGCTTCGAGGCGGTCCGCAGCAAGGTCTTCACCTACCGGCAGCTGGTGAACCGGTCCCTCAGCAAGCCCCGGACCACCGAACCCGGGGGCGCGTACTCCTACTCCAACACCAACTTCGTCGTCGCCGGGATGCTCATCCAGAAGCTGACCGGGCACTCGGTGCGGACCGAGTACCAGAACCGGATCATCAAGCCGCTGGAGCTGGGCGACACGTTCTACGTGCACCCCGGCAAGAAGATCCCCGGCCGGCACGCCCGCGGCTATCTCACCCCGGACACGGCGGGCGCGGCGCTGGTCGACGCCACCGAGCAGACGGTGTCCTGGGCCCAGAGCGCGGGAGCGGTCATCTCCACCACGCGGGACCTCAACACCTTCCTGTCGGCACTGCTCGGCGGCCGGCTGACCTCCAAGGCGCAGCTGGCCCAGATGCAGCGGTGGGTACCGGCGGGCGGTACGCAGGCGTACGGGCTCGGGCTGCGGCGCCGTGACCTGTCGTGCGGGATCTCCGTGTACGGCCACACGGGCGCCGTCCAGGGCTACTACACCTACGCGTTCGCCTCCAAGGACGGCAGGCGCAGCCTCGCCGCGCTCGCCAACACGTCCAACAACGGCACGGTGCTCAACTCCATGCTGGGCACGCTGGAGTCCGCGTTCTGCGGCAAGCCGGTGAAGCAGACCAAGCAGACCAAGCAGGCGAAGCAGCGACGCGCTTCCGCGCCGGTCGAACGGTACGAGGACATCGCACCGGGCCTCCGGGTCCCGCTGGCTCACCCGATCGCCGCGGAGGCCGACGCGGACTGAGGACGGGCGGCTGACGGCCGACCGCCGGCCGCCGGCCGCCGGCGGGAACCCGCGGGATCCGGTGGACGTTCACCGGACATCCCCCACCGGATCCCGAACCACCCACCAGGACGGCCCGATGAGCGAGTTGGTACCCGGGGGCAATCTGCCCCTCCCGGGCGGCACCGTGGCCGTCCGGGTGCCCGGCCCCTTCGACGTGTCCGCGCTCGTCACCGACGACAGCGGCAAGGTCCGGGGCGACGCCGACTTCGTGTTCTACAACCAGCCGTCCGCGCCGGGCGCCCGGCTTCAGGGCGACACCCTGACCGTCGACCCACCACGCCTGCGCTCCGGTGCGACGCGGATCACGGTGGTCGTCAGCCCCGCCGACCCCGGCACTCCCCTGGGCCGTCTGCCCGCCCCCGCGCTCCAGGTCACCGACTCCGGCGGCCGGCCGATCGCCCGGTTCGCCCCGCCGCGCCCTCGGCAGGAGACCGTGCTGCTGCTCGCGGAGATCTACCGGCGTGGCGGCGGCTGGAAGCTGCGGGCGCTGGGGCAGGGGTACGCGGACGGGCTGGCGGGGCTCGCCCGCGACTTCGGGGTGGACGTCGTCGAGGACGCGACGCCGTCTCCCGCCCAGCAGGTACCCACCCCCTCGGCACCCTCCGTGCCGGGCGCTCCGCCGATGCCCACCACCCGGCCCACGATGCACACCCTGTCCGGCGGCACCACGCCGCACGCCCCGCTCGCCGACCGCGACGGGTTCCTCGGGCTGGTCAACTCCGCCCGCGCCGACGCCGGTTCACCGCCCGTCACACTCGACGCCCGTCTGGCCTCCGCCGCTCAGGCCCATGCCGCCGCCATGGCCGCGGCAGGACAGCTCGGCGTCGAGGGCCGCGACGGCGTCTCCGTGTACCAGCGCATCAGCGCCGCCGGGTTCGCGTATGTCACCGTCGGCGAGCATCTGGTCTCCGGCCCCCGCACCCCTGCCGACTTCGTCGCGTACTGCCTGCGCACCGACAAGCCCCGCCGCACCCTGCACGACGCGGCCTTCACCCACGCCGCCGTGGCGTACGTCAGCGGCGGCCGCTCGGGCGACACGTACTGGACGGCGCTGTGGGCCAGACCGCTCACCCCGGGCGACCTGTCCCGCACCGCCACGGAGGTCGTCGAGCTCACCAACCGGGAGCGGACCAGGGCCGGGCTGCGCCCCCTGGCGGTCGATGCCGCGCTCGCCGGCGCCGCGCAGGCCTACAGCTCCGACATGGCGGCTCGCGCCTTCTACTCCCACACCTCGCCCGAGGGGAGCCGGCCCTGGGACCGGGCGGCCGCCGCCGGCTCCCGAATGCGCGCGATCGGCGAGAACATCGCGTGCGGCCAGCGCTCCCCCGCCGAGGTCGTGGAGGGCTGGATGAACAGTCCGGGCCATCGCGCCAACATCCTCAAGCACGACTTCACCCACATAGGCATCGGCTTCGCGGGCGGCGGCCCGGCGGGCACCTACTGGACCCAGCTCTTCGGCGCCTGAGGGGCCGTGACCGGCGACACACCGCGATCTAGGCGGAAGGGGACCGTCCGGGACAGGATGCCCGTATGAAGGGTGACCTCTTTTCCAGCGAGCACATGGTCCAGCCCGCCACCGCGCCGGGCATGACGATCGAGAACTCCAAGTGCGTCAAGTACGCGGTGAACGGCGAGATGCACGCCCGCCAGGGCGCGATGGTCGCCTACCGCGGCAACCTCCAGTTCGAGCGCAAGGGCCAGGGCGTGGGCGGCATGCTCAAGCGCGCCATGACCGGTGAGGGGCTGCCGCTGATGGCGGTGCGCGGACAGGGCGAGGCCTGGTTCGCGCACGAGGCGCAGAACTGTTTCGTCGTCGACGTGGACCCGGGCGAGGAGTTCACGGTCAACGGCCGCAACGTCCTGTGTTTCGACGCCTCGCTGTCGTACCGGATAGCGACGGTGAAGGGCGCCGGCATCACCGGCGGCGGTCTGTTCAACAGTGTCTTCTCCGGGCAGGGCAAGCTGGGGCTGGTGTGTGAGGGCACCCCTCTCGTCATCCCGGTCTCGCCGCAGTACCCGGTGTACGTCGACACGGACGCGGTGGTCGGCTGGACCGCCGGCCTGCAGACCTCGTTGCACCGCTCCCAGTCCCTGGGCTCGATGCTGCGCGGCGGCTCCGGAGAGGCCGTGCAGCTGATGCTGGAGGGCCAGGGCTGTGTCGTCGTACGGCCAAGTGAGGCGACCCCGCAGAAGGCCCAGCAGCACTGAGACCGTTCCGGTGAGGTGATCTGCGCCTCACGAGCAACCCTGTTCGCCCAGCCGACGTCTTGATCGACAACAGGTGAAGCCCTGGCCGCCCTTTCCGGCCAGGGCCGGTTTTCAGCGCACTATACACGGCATGTATACCCATCACGTATACGCACCATCTATACACAGAGGGTAGAGACGGCGCGTATACCGATCGAGAGGCATCGATGTACGGCAAGGCATTCGCCCCGGAGTACCAGGGCTCCCTGACCAAGCTGTCCGTGAACTCCTCGCTGACGGACGTACTGGCCGCCGGCACCGAGCAGTTGAGAGCGGCCGAGCGGGCCGGGCAGCACGGCGAGGCGGCACGCTCGGGGCTCGCGGTCGCCGAGGCACACCGCCGGCTGGGTCAGGTCGGGGACGCGGAGCGGGCCTGGAAGGCGAGCTACCGCGCCGCCCGGGAGGCCGGCGACACCGCGGCGATGGCCTGGGCGCTGTGGAGCGGCGGCACGCTGGCCCGCCAGCGCGGCGCGTTCGCTCTGGCCCGGCGGCTGCTCCAGCTCGCGGCGGAGCTGGGCGAGCGCGGTGGCGACATCGTCGTACGCGGCTACTCCCTGGCCGGTCTGGCCGAGACCGGCCGCATCCAGGGCGACTACCAGGCCGTCCACCGGCTGCACGAGCAGCTGCTGGCCGAGGCCCGGCGGCGCGGCGAGGCGCGGCACACCGTGTGGGCGCTGGAGGGCATCGCCCAGATCCACCGCAACACCGGCTCGTACGACAAGGCGTACACCCTGTTCGAGGAGGCGGCCGGGATAGCCGCGCGGGCCGAGGACCGGCGGGGCCACGCCTGGGCGCTGCGTGGGCTCGCCGACATCGTCTCGGTGCGCGACGGCGACACGGAACGCGCCCTGGAGCTGTTGTCGGAGGCCGAGACCTCGTGCCGCGCGATGAAGCTGTCCAGCGCGCTGGCCTACAACCACAAGATGCGCGGCAACGTCCTCTACCGCGCGGGGCGTTACGCCGAGGCTCGGGACCTGTACGAACAGGCGCTGGCGGAGTTCCGTGCCATGAGCGAGCCGCGCGGGGAGGCGCTGTCCCGCCTGGGGCTGGTCAAGTCGCGGGCCCGGCTGGGGCACGACCGTGGCGAGACGGCCGCCGAACTGGCCGAGCTGGCCGAGGTGTTGGAGCGGATCGGGCTGCGGCACGCCCGGGAGATGGTGGCGCGGGCGCAGGAGGAGTTCGGCGCCGGGGCGGCCGGGGCGGAGAGTGCCGTGGCGGCAGCCGCTGAGAGCGCCGTGGCGGGCGCCGGGGCCGTGGCCGTACGGTGACGACGTTCCCCTCGGCAGTACAGGCGCCGGCCGGCGCACGCCAAGTCCTCGACCGCTGCCGCGCATTGGTGCGGCCCGCGCTGCGGGAGGCCGTGGAGCGGACGCATCCGTGGGTCGGCGAGATGGCCGCCTACTCCTTCGGCTGGTGCGAGAGGGGCGGCGCGCCGAGCGGCGCCTCCGGCGGGAAGGGCGTCCGCCAGGCACTGGCCGTACTCGGGGCCGAGGCGGCCGGCGCGCCCGGGCGGGTCGCGGTGCCCGGGGCGGTGGCGGTGGAGCTGGTGCACGTCTTCTCCCTGCTGCACGACGACATCATGGACGGCGACACCTCCCGGCGCGGCCGCCCCACCGTGTGGAAGGCGTACGGCACAGGGCCCGCCGTCCTCGCGGGGGACGCGCTGTTCGCGCTGGCCGTCGAGACGCTGGCCATGGCACCGGCGGGCCCGCGGGCGGTACGGCTGCTGTCCGTGGCCTTGCAGGACCTGGTGCGCGGGCAGGCCGACGACCTGCTGTTCGCCACGCGTCCCTGGGCGGGGCCGGAACGCGTGCGGCCGGACGAGTACCGGACGATGGCCGAGCACAAGACGGGCGCCCTGCTGGGCTGTGCCGCCGCGCTGGGCGCCCTGCTCGGCGGTGCGCCGCCCGCGACGGTCACCGCCCTCGACCGGGCGGGACGGCATCTGGGCATCGCCTTCCAGGTGGTCGACGACCTGCTGGGCATCTGGGGCGATCCGGGGGTCACCGGGAAACCGGTGCACGGCGATCTGCGGGAGCGCAAGAAGACGTTCCCGGTACTGGCCGCGCTCGACTCACCCGCCGCCGCTCGGCTCTGCGCACTCCTTGAGTCGGCCGCCGACACGGGCGAGGTGGCCGCGCTGATCGAGAAGGCGGGGGGCCGCACCGCCGCGCTCACGGAGGCACGGCGTCATGTGGCCGCCGCGGAGACGGCTCTGGCCGAGGTACCGCTGGCGGCGGGAGCCGCCGGTGAGCTGCGCTCGCTGCTTGATTTCCTGGTGCGACGCGATCTGTGAAAGCACGGTTCACAGCGGTGTAGCGGTGACCGTCGTGTCACCTCGGCGCCCGCGGCGAAACCGAGTTGACCGGCGTCACCTCCCGCGTCAGGGTGCCTGACGGTGCGGACCCCGCCCCGCACCGGAAAGGTGACTGCCTTGATCGGGATCGCAGACGTCGAAGCCGCGGCCGGCCTCGTCGCCGCCCATGTCGTACACACCCCGACCGTGCCCAGCCCCGGCCTGTCCGACCTGCTCGGTGTCCCGGTCACGGCGAAACTCGAACTCCTCCAGCGCACCGGCTCGTTCAAGGCCCGCGGCGCCACGGCGAAGCTGCTGTCGCTGAGCGACGCCCAGCGTGCGGCGGGCGTGGTGGCGGTCAGCGGGGGCAACCACGGCATCGCCCTCGCCATGACGGCCGCCGTCCTCGATGTGAAGGCCACCGTGGTGATGCCGCGTTCGGCGCCCGCCCGCGCCGTCGAGATCGCCCGGGACGCCGGGGCGTCGGTGCGGCTGACGGACGACATGGACGGGGCGTTCTCGCTCGTCACACGACTGCGCGACGAGGGGCTGACGCTCGTCCACCCCTTCGACGACCCCTTGGTGATCGCCGCGCAGGGCACTGTCGGGCTGGAGCTGGCCGACGACGCCGGTGCGCTCACCGACGTGCTCGTCAGCGTCGGGGGCGGCGGGCTGATCGCCGGCGTCGCGGTCGCCCTGCGGGCCCGCCGTCCGGACGTACGCGTCTGGGGCGTGGAGACCGAGGGCGCCCAGGCCATGTCCGAGGCGCTGGCCGCGGGCGGGCCGGTGCCGGTGGCGCTGTCGTCGATCGTGTCCACGCTGAGCGCGCCGGCGGTGTCACAGCTGACGTACGACCATGTGTCCGCCCTGGTCGACGAGGTGCTCGTGGTGCCGGACCGGGAAGCGGTGCGGGGCGTTCTCGATCTCGCCGAGCACGCCAAGGTGTGGACCGAGCCCGCCGCCGGCTGTCTGTTGCCCGCGGCGCGGCGCGTCCTGGAACGGGTCGGCGAGGGCGCCCGGCTCGGTCTGGTCGTGTGTGGCGGCAACGCGACGACCGGGGATGTGCTGCGCTGGGCGGCGGATTTCGGTCTGCGCTGAAGGTTCCCGATCAATTCCCTTAACTTTTCGTCAGCTTACTCTCGCGTCAGTAGCAAATGAAAGGAAACGGCCTTTGGTTGAGGATTTCGTTGAACGCTTCCCGTCTCGCTTCTCGTACTTCCTGTGAGAAATGAGAGCCAGGGGTTCAACGAGGGATGGCCATGGTCAAGGCGCGCGTCTCCGCAGTCGAGTTGGTCGCCGGAAGGTACCGACTCGTCGATGTCGTCCATCGCGAGACGAATCGCGTCAGCTACTACGGCGAGGACACGGAGACCGGAAGCCCGTGCCTCCTCACCCAGATCGGGCTTCCCGACGATCCGAGCCCGGACGACCGGCGCCGGGCCACCTCGCGCATCCTGCGCACGTCCGAGCGGATAGGGCTGCTGCGTCCGGGTGCGGTGGCCACGGTCGTGGACGCGATCGAGGAGTCCGGGAGCCTGTGGATCATCACCGAATGGATCGACGGCACACCGCTCGGTGAACTCCTCACCCAGCAGGGCACGTTCAACTACGTGCGGGCCGCCCGCATCGGCCTGGAACTGCTCGACGTGCTGGAGGCCGCGCACGTCGCGGGCATCACGCACGGCGAGCTGAGCCCGGGCCAGGTGTTCGTGCGCGACGAGGGTTCTGTCGTGGTCACCGGCTTCGGTCTGGCCGGCGCCACCCTCGCACCGCGGGTCGCCGCGCCGTCCTACGCCTCGCCGGAGCAGGCCCGCGACGAGCGCATCGGGCCGGCGTCCGATCTGTGGGCGCTCGGCGCCATCCTGTACACGATGGTCGAGGGGCGCCCCCCGTACCGTGAACGGGACCGGCCCGAGGCCACGTTGAAGGGCGTGGACCGGCTTCCGCTGCGCGCCCCGGTGCGGTCCGGGCCGCTCACCCAGGCCGTGCAGGGGCTGCTGCGCAAGGACTCCCGGGAGCGGCTGAGCCGACCGGTGGTCCGCGACGCGTTCGTCCGCGTCCTCAACGAGGATCCCGAGGCACCCCTCCAGGCGTCCCCGCGACTGCGGGGCCGGTACGTCATAGCGCCGCGCTGGAGCAGACGTGCCGTGGTCGTCGGCACCGCCCTGGCCGTCGTCACGGTCGCGGCGGCGGTTCTCGTGGTGACCAGCCAGCGGCCGGACGACTCGGCGTCCTCGGCGGCGGGTGCCGCGCCCACGCCGCCCGCCTCCGCCGGGGCACCGACCGGCCGGTCCCCCGCTCCCACGCCGAGCGCCTCACCCACGCGGGAAGCGACAGAGCCGGCCACGCCGACCGCCTCGCCCTCGGGCACGGCTCTGCCTGCCGGCTACACGACGTACACGTCGCCGGACGGCTTCTCCGTCGCCCTGCCCGAGGGCTGGACGGCGCTGGCCACCAAACGCGCCGCGGACCTGGCGTACCGCGTGACCTTCAGCGCCGCCGACGATCCGCGCAAACTGGCGGTCACCTACAGCGAGCGCGTCGGCCCCGACCCCGTCGCCGTCTGGCGCGACGACGTCCAGCCCGGCCTGGCGGAGCAGGGCGGGTTCGAACGGATCGGCGACATCGAGGCGACCACCTACCAGGGATTCAAGGCCGCCGACATGCAGTGGCTCTCCGAGAAGGCCGGCACCCGGGTGCGTACCTTCGGCCGTGGCTTCCTCATCGGGGACCACCGCGGCTACTCGCTGCGCTGGACGACCCCGGAGGCCGACTGGGACGACCCCGGCAACCGTGAGGCCCTGGAGGTCGCTCTGCGGACCTTCCGGGTGCCCGGGAACTGATCACACCTCCGCACGGGGAGTCTCACCCCGGATTTCGATTCCCGCCCCGTCCGTACCGTTTTCGCCACCCGTGTCCGGGGACTCGGGACCCATGGTGCAGATCGGATACACGATGATGACCGAGCAGGCGGGCCCCCGTGAGAGCTGGTGGACCACCTGGTGCGCGCCGAGGAGGCGGGCTTCGACTTCTCCGTGACCTCGGACCACTACTTTCCGTGGCTGCGTTCGCAGGGTCACTCGCCGTACGCGTGGAGTGTGCTGGGCGCCGCCGCCCAGGCCACGTCACGGATTCCGCTGATGACCTATGTGACGTGTCCGACGTTCCGCTACCACCCGGCGGTGGTGGCACAGAAGGCGGCCACGATGCAGTTGCTGTCCGGGGGCCGGTTCCGGCTGGGGCTGGGCTCGGGCGAGAACCTCAACGAGCATGTCGTGGGCGGTGGTTGGCCGCCCGTGGATGTACGGCACGAGATGCTGGAGGAAGCGGTGGAGATCATCCGGGCGCTCTTCGAGGGCGGCCATGTGAACCGTCGCGGCCCGCACTTCGACGTGGAGTCGGCCCACCTGTGGGACCTGCCGGACCAGCCGCCCCCCATCGGAGTCGCCGTCTCCGGGGAGCAGTCCTGCGAGCTCGCGGGCAGGCTCGGCGACCTGGTCATCGCCACGGAGCCCAAGGCGGACCTGCTGTCTGCCTTCGACCGGCACGGTGGCGAGGGCAAACCGCGGGTGGGGCAACTGCCGGTGTGCCACGACCCCGACCGGGACACCGCGATCAGGCGCGCCCACGCGCAGTTCCGCTGGTTCGCCGGCGGCTGGAAGGTCAACTCGGAGCTCCCGCACCCCGACTCCTTCGATGCGGCGACGCAGTTCGTCACCCCGGACGACGTCGCCGACTCCATCCCGTGTGGCGACGACCCGGACGCCTTCGTCGAGGCCGTGCGCCCGTACGCCGAGGCGGGCTTCACCGAGATCGCCCTGGTGCAGATCGGGGGCGAGACGCAGCTGTCGTATCTGGACTGGGCGGAGAAGACGCTGCTGCCGGCGCTGCGGAAGGCCCTCGGCTGACCGCCCGTGCACGGCACGGGTGACGGCGGTGACCGTACGAGCGATGTCCGCGGGTGCCCTAGGCTGCTGGTCTGCGTTTCCGCCGTCCGAGCAGCCCCCGAGGCAAGCAGCCCCCACAGGAGAGTCACCCGTGACACTGGCGTTCGTCCCGCCCGAGACGTCCCCTTCGCCCCAGGCCCCGCTGCTGTCCGACCTCGTCGCCCGGGACGCGCGCGAGTTCGGGGTCTACGCGCGGACCGGAGGGTGGACCTTCGGCCTGATGGTGGCGCGCAGCGTGCGGCCCGGCGGCCAGAGCGCGGGCGAGACACCGAAGGTGTCCGCGAAGGAGTTCGCCGAGCTCGCCGGATGCTCCGCCGAGCGGGTCATGCGCTACTACAAGGCCTGGGACCGGGCCGCCGACGACGGCCTCGTCCCGCACTTCGAGGCGCTCGCCCCGGGCCAGGAGGTGGAGCTGCCCGACTCCGACGTTTGGCTCGGCTACTACGTCTCCCGCAACAGCGCCACCTCCGAGCGGGGCACCGCCATCGCCGAGGCCGCCGAGGCCGAGGGCATCCGCCCGACGAAGGCCCTGGAGGTCGCCGAGAACCCCACCGCGCTGCGCGCCGCGATCCTCGCCGACCCCTCGACCGCCCGCGCGGCCCGCCAGGCGCTCCTCGACCGCGTCCGCGAGGACCCTGACCTTCAGGCCGAGTTGGCGCGGGACGTCGTACGCACCGACGACCTGAAGAAGGCCGTCGCCACGGAGAGCCGGTCGGCCGACCGGATCGGCTACGTGCGCCAGATCGCCGAGTCCGGCCAGATCAAGACCCCGGCCGGGCAGACCGTCGACGCCCCGGTCGACGTCCGCCAGGAGGCCGAGCGGCATCTGTCGCTCATCGAGGAGCTCCAGGACGACGAGGACACCGGCGAGTGGGCCAACGAGGCCTTCGACACCATGAAGACCCTCGTCGCCGAGACGGTGGAAGCCGACCCCGAGCTGCGGGTGCGGGAACGGCGGACGAAGTTCTACAACAGCCTGCAACGGGCGACGAAGGTCTTCGAGGAGCTGACCTTCGACGATGTGCAGGAGTTCGTCGAGGACGACATGGTGCAGCAGTTGGAGGAGCTCCAGCAGGCCATCTCCACGTGCATCACGGCACTGCGCGGGGCTCAGGCTCAAGAGGGCCCCGAACGGGCGTAGCCGCTCGCACGTCCGTGGCGCCGTCGCTCACTCCGTGTGGCGGCGGCGTACCCACATCGGCAGCGCGAACCAGCACAGCAGGTACCAGACGACCACGCCCGAGACCAGCCAGGGGACGAAGCCGTCGTGCGTGGCGACCCGCAGGATGAGCAGGAGCGAGGACGCCGTCGTGGCGAGGAGCAGGATCAGGCCGACGAAGGTCAGCCGGGAGGCCCACCGCACGGCCTGCGGCTTGATGCGTCGCCCGGCCACCAGACGGTGCAGGGACACCGGGCCGATCAGCGCTCCGGTGGCGGTGGCACCCAGCACGACCGTCACGATGTAGATCGTCTGGTCCGTGTCGCTCAGCGTGTCGTACTTCGGCGTGAAGACGACCGTGAGCAGGAAGCCGAACAGGATCTGGACGCCCATCTGGGCCACCCGGACCTCCTGGAGGATCTCGCCCCACATGCGGTCGGCGCGTTCCTCCTCGCTCTCGTCGCGTCCTGTCCGTCTCTCCTTCTCGGCCATGCGGAACGGGTAACCCCGCCGTTGAACTCTCAAACGAGCAGGCGCCGGGAGCAGCGCGATGCCGCTCCCGGGCCGCCCGCGTCTACCAGCGGTTCTCCACCTGCTCCTTGATCCGCCGGTCGTAGAGGTCCCGGATCGCGGTGAGGGTGTCCTCGGACAGCTCCGGCAGCGCGGCGGCGGCCGCGTTGGCGCGGGCCTGCTCGGGCGAGCGGGCGCCCGGGATCACCGTGGTCACACCGGGCTGCTGGATGAGCCAGCGCAGCGCCAGCTGGGCCGGAGTGAAGCCCTCGGGGGCCAGGGCGGCGAACTCGACGGCCGCCTCCACACCGGACTCGTAGTCGACGCCGGAGAAGGTCTCGCCCTGGTCGAACGACTCGCCGTGCCGGTTGTAGGTGCGGTGGTCGTTCGCGGGGAAGACGGTGTCCTTGGTGTACTTGCCCGACAGCAGGCCGGAGGCCAGCGGCACGCGCGCGATGATGCCGACGCCCGCCTCCTGAGCGGCGGGCAGCACCTCGCGCAGGGGCTTCATGCGGAACGGGTTGAGGATGATCTGCACGCTCGTCACGCCGGGGCGGGCGATGGCGGCCAGCGCCTCCGCACAGGTCTCCACGCTGACGCCGTACCGGGCGATGCGCTCCTCCGCGACGAGGGTGTCCAGGGCGTCGTACACCTCGTCCGTGGAGTAGACGGGCGTCGGCGGGCAGTGCAGCTGGACCAGGTCGAGGCGGTCGACGCCGAGGTTGCGTCGCGAACGGTCGTTCCAGGCACGGAAGTTGTCGAGAACGTAGTTCTCGGGGATCTGGTCGACGCGGCGGCCCATCTTGGTCGCCACGAAGATGTCCAGCTCGGGCCTGCCGCGCAGGAACGTGGCGATGGTCTGCTCGCTGCGCCCGTCGCCGTACACGTCGGCCGTGTCGAAGAAGGTCACCCCCGACTCGACCGCCGCCTCCAGCACCGCCAGGGCTTCCTTGTCGTCGACGTCTCCCCAGTCGGCGCCCAGCTGCCACGTCCCCAGTCCGACGACGGATGTCCGCTGGCCCGACCTACCGATTACACGCTCGTCCATGGCGTCAGTGTGTCATTCGTGATCCTCTTGCGTGGAACAGGCCCCTCCGCCCCGTTACCTGTGAATCCATCACTCACACGAGTGAATCAGTTCGACAGGCCCGCGATGGCTGTCAAGCCGGTCCCTAGCGTGAGCCCGTGACCGACGACTTCACCCGCAGGGGCTTCCTCCGCGCCGCCGCGCTGGCGGCCGCACCGACTCTTCTCCCGGCGGATCCGGCCGTCGCCGCCCAGGAGTTGCCGGACTTCCCGACGGACGTGGCGCTGTACCGCTCGGCGTACCGCAACTGGGTCGGCGAGATCACCGCCGACGGACTGTGGGCCTGTGCGCCGGACGGCCCGGAGCAGGTGCCGGCCGTCGTCAACTGGGCCTGGCGGCACGGCTGGAGGGTGCGCGCCCGGGGTTCCTCGCACGGCTGGTCACCGCTGACGATCACGCCGGGCACGGGGTCGGACGCGCCGGTCCTCCTCGTGGACACCGCCTCCCGTCTCACCGGCCTGGCCCTGGAGTCGCCGACCTCCGTGCGGGCCGGCGCCGGCGTCACGCTGGAGGCCCTGCTCGGCTATCTGGAGGAGCGCGGCCTGGGCGTCACCGCCGCGCCCGCGCCCGGCAACCTCACGCTCGGCGGCGCCCTGGCCATCGACGCGCACGGCACCGCCGTACCGGCACAGGGCGAAGAGCGGCTGCCCGGGCACACGTACGGCTCGCTGAGCAATCTCGTGCTGTCGCTGACCGCCGTGGTCTGGGACGAGGCCAGTGGCGCCTACGTGCTGCGGACGTACGACCGTGCCGAGCCGGACTGCGCCGCCCTGCTCGCCCATCTGGGCCGCGCCCTGGTCACCGAGGTCGTGCTGCGCGTGGGCGCGAACACCAACCTGCGATGCGTCAGCCGGACGGACATCCCGGCCGGCGAGCTCTTCGCCGCGCCCGGCGGCGACGGACGCACCCTCGCGAGCTTCCTCGACCGGGCCGGGCGCGTCGAGGCGATCTGGTTCGCCTTCACCGAGCTCCCGTGGCTGAAGGTGTGGAGCGTCTCCCCCACCCGGCCGCTGGCCTCGCGGCATGTGCGCAGGCCGTACAACTACCCGTTCTCCGACAGCGTCCCGACCCCGGTCGCGGACCTGGTCGGGCGGATGGTGTCGGACGGGGCCTGGTATCTGGCGCCGGTGCTCGGCAACGCGCAGTACGACGTGGCCGCGCTGGGACTGGTGGCGACGCTGTCGGCGGACCTGTGGGGGCCGTCCAAGAACACGCTGCTGTATCTGCGGCCGACGACGCTGCGGATCGCCACGAACGGCTACGGGGTGCTGACCGGCAGGGACCAGGTGCAGCGCGTGGTCGCCGAGTTCACCTCCTTCTACCGGGAGCGGCTCACGGCGTACGCCGAGCGGGGGCAGTTCCCGGTCAACGGGTCGGTGGAGATCCGGGTGACGGGCATCGACGATCCGACGGACGTCGGCGTGGACGGGGCGCGCACGCCGCTCCTGTCGGCGCTCAGGCCGCGCGCCGACCGTCCCGAGTGGGACACGGCCGTGTGGCTGAACATCCTGACGCTGCCCGGGACCCCTCACGCGGAGGCGTTCCTGAGCCAGATCGAGCGGTTCCTGCTGCGCACCTTCGACGGCGAGTACGCCCAGACGCGGGTCGAGTGGTCGAAGGGCTGGGCCTACACACGGGACGCCGCCTGGAGCGACGGCGAGGTGCTGGGCACGGCCGTGCCCGGCACCTTCGGGGAGGACGTGTGGGGCGTGGCCTCCGGGACCCTGGACCGGCTCGACCCGCACGGCGTGTTCGGCAACGCCTTCCTCGACCGGCTGTTCCGGTGAGACGCGGTCCAGGAGCGGCTATTTGCCGGAGGCCAGGGCCCTGGCGTGCACGGTGCGCGCGACCTTCAGTCCCACCCAGTGCTTGAGGCGGCGCCACGCCTGTGACTGCCCGGCCGCCCGGTCGAGCCGGTAGTACAGCTGCGGCGGCACGTAGGGCAGCAGCGGCGAGTGGCGCTGGCCGAGCAGGGCGAACATCTGCTGCGGTGGCAGATGGATGTAGCGGGGCAGGTTCTCGTACCACCGGGCGCTGTAGTGGGCCGCGCTCTGGATGGACAGCAGGGCCTGCTGACGCTCCTGTTGGTAGTGGGCGAGGGCCTGTGGGAGGCCGGTGTGTTCGTGCAGCGCGCCAGCGAGGGCGGCGGCGTCCTCCACGGCCAGGGTGGTGCCGGCGCCGATGGAGTAGTGGGTGGTGTGCGCGGCGTCGCCCAGCAGGACGAGGTTGCCGCGGTACCAGGTGCGGTTGGTCAGGGTGCGGAAGGTCTGCCACTGCGCCTTGCCGTCGGCGCCGGAGCGGCCCATGAGGGGGTGGCCGTCGAGGACGCCGGCGAAGATCTTCTCCAGCACGGCGAGGGCGTCGGCCTCGGACGCGGTGTCGAAACCGAGGCCGGTCCAGGTCTCGGGGGCGCATTCGACCACGAAGGTGCCGGCGTCGGCGCCGAAACCGTAGCCGTAGCACCAGATCCAGCCGTGGCCCGACTCGACGAAGGAGAAGGTGAAGGCCTCGAAGATCTTGCTGGTGCCGAGCCAGATGTAGCGGTTGCGGCCGGCCTTGGCCTCCGAGCCGAAGTGGTCGGCGTACCGGGTGCGCAGGGCGCTGTGGACGCCGTCGCTCGCCACGACCAGGTCGGCGGCGGGCAGGTTCCCCGGCGTGATCTCCTGCTCGTACTCCAGCCGTACGCCCAGCGAGCGGGCGCGTTCGGCGAGGATCTCCAGCAGCTCATGGCGGCCGATGCCGTAGCCCGCGTCGCCGGGCCGGCGGGTCGTCCGGCCCCGGACGTGGGCGACGCCCTCGCTCCAGCGGACCGAGTTCTCCTCGATGGCGCGAGCGGAGACGGGGTCGTGCTCGCACAGCCTGTCGAGCAGTCCGCGCCAG
The DNA here is from genome assembly GCF_042800355.1 of Streptomyces sp. NPDC057623. Lineage (NCBI taxonomy): Bacteria > Bacillati > Actinomycetota > Actinomycetes > Kitasatosporales > Streptomycetaceae > Streptomyces > Streptomyces sp. NPDC057623. Next base: position 159,721 of record NZ_JBHVGZ010000012.1, on the reverse strand, counting down.
TACGTGACGCCCCAGCCGTAGGTGGAGCCCTCCGGGTTGCGCTCGTAGACGGTGACGTCGTGGGCCGGATCCCGCAGCTTCAGCAGGATCGAGAGATACAGGCCGGCGGGCCCACCACCGATGCAGGCGACCTTCACACGCACCCCTAGAAATGGTCTAAAACGGTCATATCACCTCGCAGGGTAGCAAGGCCGGGGTGCTCAGCCGTGACATTCCGGATCGCGCCAGTTTCGACAGGTGAGACAGACCACAGGCGGCCCACTCGCCCGCGAAGGACCGTCCGGAACGCGATGCGAAGAAGAAGGAATTCCCCCTTCCGGGCCCCCAGAGCATGCCCCATGGCAAGATCATCTTCGTTCAAACGTGCACGACATGTGGCCACTTGTCCGGATCGGAGCCAACCGCTCCCCGCCGATTTCTCCCGCTCTCGTCCGGCCCGATAGGCATGCGGAGTCGTCAACCGAACAAGCCCAGGAGGTCCGCATGCCGGAACTCAGCCGTCGCCGTGCCCTCACCGCCGCGGCGGTCCTCGCCACCGCGGCCGGCGTCCCCACGGTCACCGCCCTCACCGCGTCCGCCGCCGGACCCGACCACCACGGCCCGGCGCCCTTCGACGAGGTCTACCAGGGCCGCCGGATAGAGGGCCGGCCCGCCGCGGGCGGCGGCCACCACCATCACGGCGCCGGATACGCCGTGTTCGTCGACGGGGTGGAGCTGCATGTGATGCGCAACGCCGACGGCAGCTGGATCAGCGTCGTCAGCCACTACGACCCGGTGCCCACCCCGCGGGCCGCCGCCCGCGCCGCCGTCGACGAACTCCAGGGCGCCGCGCTTCTCCCCTTCCCCGCCAACTGACCCGCCCCACCCGTACTTTGGAGCACGCCCGACCATGACCGTCCGCAAGAACCAGGCCCTGCTGACCGCCGACGAGAAGCGCCGATTCGTCGCCGCCCTCCTGGAGTTGAAGCGCAGCGGCCGCTACGACGCGTTCGTCACGACACACAACGCCTTCATCGTCGGTGACACCGACAACGGGGAGCGCGTCGGCCACCGTTCACCGTCCTTCCTGCCCTGGCACCGCAGATTCCTGCTCGAGTTCGAGCGCGCGTTGCAGGAGGTGGACGCCTCGGTCGCGCTGCCGTACTGGGACTGGAGCGCCGACCGCTCGATACGGTCCTCGCTGTGGGCGCCCGACTTCCTCGGCGGCACCGGACGCAGCCTCGACGGGCGGGTCATGGACGGACCGTTCGCCGCGTCCACCGGCAACTGGCCGATCAACGTCCGTGTCGACGGCCGTACGTATCTGCGCCGCTCACTCGGCACCGCGGTACGGGAGTTGCCGACCCGGGCCGAGGTGGAGTCCGTGCTCGCCATGCCGACGTACGACATGGCGCCCTGGAACAGCGCGTCGGACGGTTTCCGCAACCACCTGGAAGGCTGGCGCGGCGTCAATCTGCACAACCGGGTCCACGTCTGGGTCGGCGGACAGATGGCGACGGGCGTGTCGCCGAACGACCCGGTGTTCTGGCTGCACCACGCCTACATCGACAGGCTGTGGGCGGACTGGCAGCGGCGGCACCCCGGCTCCGGCTATGTACCGGCCGCCGGGACACCGAACGTGATCGACGTCAACGACACGATGAAGCCGTGGAACGACGTGCGCCCCGCCGACCTGCTGGACCACACCGCGCACTACACGTTCGACGCGGCCTGAGGTGCGCGGGGCTCGCCGTCATGCCTCCGCCGTGCGGCACTCCGGGTGGCCCCAGCCCTGGGCGTTCTTGCTGATGGGCTCGCCCGCCGCATAGCCGCGCCCGCAGAGGCAGCGGCCCGGGAACTTGGCCTTGATGGTGCGCGAGGAGCTGCCGTTCTTGCGGGGCGCCGCCGTCTTGCGACGGGGGGCCTTGGCCGGGGTGTCCGGCGAGGGCGGCGGCTCCGGGGAGCCGAGGCCGCTGCCGGCGGGCTCCTGCACGACGGCGGCCTGGCTGGCGGCGCGGTCGGCGAAGTCGTTGAGCGGGTCGCCGTCGACCTGGTGGGCAGGGACGTAGCGGAACTCGACCGTGCGTCCGTCGAGCAGTTCGTCGATGCGCACGACCAGGTCCTGGTTGGCGACCGGCTTGCCGGCGGACGTCTTCCAGCCGTTGCGCTTCCAGCCGGGCAGCCAGGTGGTGACGGCCTTCATGGCGTACTGCGAGTCCATGCGGATCTCCAGCGCCACGCCGGGGTCCGTCGCCGTGAGCAGCCGTTCCAGCGCGGTCAGTTCCGCGACGTTGTTGGTGGCCCTGCCGAGCGGTCCCGCCTCCCAGCGGGCCGGGGTCTCCGTCTCGTCGGCGATGACCCAGGCCCAGGCCGCCGGCCCGGGGTTTCCCTTCGAAGCCCCGTCGCACGCGGCCACAACACGTTCACCCATGCGCCGATCATGCCATGAGCGGGCCGGGCGCCCGGTCACGGAGTCGGGTCAGGAGACGTCGCTGAGCTTGGGCATCTCGCCCTCGGTCGTGTTGGTGTCGATCACCGAGAAGTTCGCGCCCTGGGGGTCGCTCAGTGCGGCGAAGCGGCCGAACGGGCTGCTCATCGGGCCGAAGCGCAGGACGGCGCCCAGCTTGGTGGCCTTGGCGACGGCGTCGTCGCAGTCGGGGACGTTGAAGTACACGTTGATCCACGGCGGGATGTCCTGCGGGAAGTCGTCCGTCATCCTCATCCGGCCCAGGGCCATGGTCCCGCCGCCGAGGGAGTAGAGGCGGAAGTCGATCGCGTCGTCCTCCATCTGCTGCTGCCCGTAGCCGAAGACGGCGGGGAAGAAGGTGTCCGACTTCTCCGGCTCGCGGGTGAAGATCTCCGCCCAGCAGAAGGCTCCGGGCTCCCGCATCTCCGCGTCGAAGCCCTCGTGGGTGCCGGCCTGCCACACCCCGAAGACGACGCCGCCGGGGTCGCGGGCCAGGCACATGCTGCCGAAGTCGCCGACCGCCATCGGCTCCATCAGGATCTCGCCGCCGTTCTCACGGATCCGCACGGCGGTGGCGGCGGCGTCGGGGGAGGCGAAGTAGAGGCACCACTGCGACTGGCCCTCCTGGCCCGGCATGGGCGGGACGACGGCGGCGGCGGCCTTGCCGTTCGCGTAGGCCTGGGTGTAATTGCCGTACTCCGACGACTCCTCGCCGAACGTCCAGCCGAGGACGTCGCCGTAGAAGCTCTTGGCCCCCTCGATGTCGGTGAACATCGCGTCGGCCCAGACGGGGGTTCCTTCAGGTTTCACGGCCATGACTGCGGCCCTCTCCCGGATCGGTGAGTTGTCCGGATTCTTACGCTAGCCACCGGGGAGTCGGGTCGCGCGCCGAATGCCGGGTTCCGTTCCAGACTGGGGGGAACGGCGACTCGGCCGGCGGACGGGACACGGCATGGCGGACGGGACGATGCGCGCGTGGTCGGTGGTCGAGCCGGGGCCGGTCGAGGCGGGGTCGCTGCGCCTCGTCGAGAGGGCGGTCCCGGTGCCGGCGGACGACGAGCTGCTCGTGCGCGTGCGGGCCTGCGGAGTGTGCCGTACGGATCTGCACGTCACCGAGGGTGACCTGCCGGTCCACCGGGCGGGTGTGACGCCCGGGCACGAGGTCGTCGGCGTCGTCGCGGGGTTCGGGGCGGCGGTGAACGGCTTCGGCGTCGGTGAGCGGGTCGGGGTGGCCTGGCTGCGGCGGACCGACGGCACCTGCGGCTACTGCGCGCGGGGCGCGGAGAACCTGTGCCCCGCCTCGTCGTACACGGGCTGGGACGCCGACGGTGGATACGCCGAGTACACGACCGTGCCGGCCGCGTTCGCCTACCGGCTGCCCGGCTCCCTGGACGACGTCTCGTGCGCGCCGCTGCTGTGCGCCGGGATCATCGGGCATCGCGCCCTGCGCCGTTCGGCGCTGCCGCCGGGCGGGCGGCTCGGGCTGTACGGCTTCGGGGGCAGCGCTCATCTGTGCGCGCAGGTGGCGCTGGCCGAGGGCGCCACCGTGCACGTCCTCACCCGCGGGGCGGCCGCGCGCAGGCTCGCGCTCGACCTGGGTGCCGCCTCGGCGCGCGACGCGTACGAGATGCCGCCGGAGCCACTGGACAGCGCGATCCTGTTCGCGCCGGCCGGTGAGCTCGTCCCGGTGGCCCTGCGGGCCCTCGACCGGGGCGGAACGCCGGCGATCGCGGGCATCCACCTCACCGACGTCCCGGCCCTGCGCTACGAGGGCGAGCTCTTCTACGAGAAGCAGCTGCGCAGCGTCACCTCCAACACCCGCGAGGACGGCCGCGAGTTCCTGGCGCTCGCCGCCGCACACGCCGTACACGCCACGACCCACACCTATCCGCTGTCGCGCGCGGACGAGGCGCTGCGGGATCTGCGGGCAGGCCGTTTCGAGGGGGCGGCCGTACTGCTCAACGACCTGCTCTGAGGCTTGTGCGCCCCTCGCGCCCGCACATCGGGGCGAGCGCGACCGGCGGGAAAGCACGGGCGCGTGTGCCCTCTGCCTCCAGGGAGTGTTTGCACCACCCGGGTGATCAAACCGCCCCCTTCACGCCGTACCGGGCCCACCACCGGCGCTGTTTGGCTTGTCCCTGCGGCGCGTACGGCTCACCCGTGCCAGGAGGCACATCTCGTCACGCGCCCAGAGGTTGCCGTCGTCACCCATCAGTCCACTCGTCGTCACCGACCACTTTGCTCACTCCTGATCACCCTCCAGGGAGAGATACGTGTCCGTACCCGAGAGCGTCACCGGACCCGCAGCCGACGACCCCGCCCCCTCAGCCGACGGACAACTCACCAGTCTCAGCACCCATGCGGCACGCCAGCTCGCCACGACCACCAAGTCCGAACCGCAGATGCAGGCCATCTCCTCGCGATGGCTGCTCAAGATGCTGCCGTGGGTGGACGTCAAAGGCGGCACCTACCGCGTCAACCGGCGTCTTCAGCTCCGCGTGGGCCGTGGCCGGGTGCAGTTCGAACAGAACGGCGCCTATGACATCAAGGTCATCCCCCAGACGCTCACCGAACTCCCGGTGCTGCGCGGCTACTCCGACATCGACGTCCTGAAGGAGATCGCGACCCGTTTCCGGGTGCGTGAGGTCCGGGCCGGCCAGGTCCTCGTCGAGGCCGGGCAGCCGGTCACGGACGCCTACCTCGTGGTGCACGGCCGGTTCACCCGTTTCACCGAGGGCAAGTACGGCGAGGAGGAGATCGTCGGGGTCGTCACCGACGGCGACCAGATCGGCGACGAGGCCATCGGCCGGCCCGACCCGCTGTGGCTGAGCTCGGTGCGGGCCGAGACCGCGGCCGTCGTGATGGCGCTCCCGTGGTCCGTGGTCGCGGAGTTCACCGACCGGGTGCCGTCCCTGGCGGCGCACCTGGCGGCCTACGGCGAACGCCAGCACCTGCCCATGAACCGCAAGGGCGAGGCCGACGTCCCGATGCAGGCGGGCCATGTCGGCGAGCCGACGATCGGTGGCGGCTTCGTCGACTACGACCTCGCACCCCGCGAGTACGAGTTGTCGCTCACCCAGACCGTGCTGCGCGTCCACACCAGGGTCGCCGACCTCTTCAACGACCCGATGAACCAGACCGAACAGCAACTCCGCCTGACCGTCGAGGAGATCCGCGAACGACAGGAGTGGGAGCTGGTCAACAACCGGGAGTTCGGGCTGCTGCACAACGCCGACTACGGGCAGCGCATCCCCACCTTCTCCGGGCCGCCGACCCCGGACGACATGGACGAACTGCTGTCGATGCGCCGCAAGACCAAGTTGTTCATCGCCCATCCCAAGGCGATCGCGGCCTTCTTCCGGCAGTGCAACCGGCGCGGTCTGGTGCCGGGTACGGCGAATGTCGACGGGCACGAGATCCCCGCCTGGCGCGGTGTCCCGATCTTTCCGTGCAACAAGATCCCGATCAGCCCGCAGCACACCAGCAGCATCATCGCGCTGCGCACCGGGGAGGGCGACCAGGGCGCCATCGGGCTGTACCAGACGGGGATCCCGGAGGAGTTCCAGCCGGGCCTGAACGTGCGGTTCATGGGCATCGACGCCAACTCGATCATCCGTTACCTCGTCACCGCCTACTACTCGATGGCCATCCTGGTCCCCGACGCGGTCGGCATCCTGGAGAACGCCCAGGTCGGCCGGACGGCCGAGTGACCGCGTGGAGCACCCGATGAGCGCGTCCTCCCTCACCCCCGGCTTCGCACTGCCGGGCCCGCCGAACATCGCGAGCACCTTCGGCACCCGGCGGCGCGGCGGGGCGATCCCCGGGCTCCAGTACCGGCAGGTCGCCCCTGCCGACCCCGAGAAGGCCGCGGAGGTCGACCGCAGGCTGGAGGACTGGGCCCGGCGTCTCGATCTGTTCCCCGAGGCGTGGCAGGGCGACTTCTCGGGGTTCCAGTTCGGGCGGGCCGTGGTGCTCCAGCATCCGGAGGCTCTCGATCTGGAACGGCTGACGGCCGCCGGCGAGTTGCTGCTCGCCGAGAACGTCGTCGACTCCTGCTACTGCGAGGAGGACGAGGGCCGGGGCGGTTCGCGCCGGGGCCTCGGGGGCCCGCTGATCATGGCCCAGTCGGCGCTCGACCCCTACCACGGGATTCCCGAGCTGGAGGAGGAGTGGCGGGAGGGCGTGCGGGCCGACGGGCCGCTGCGTTCGTACCACTTCGCCCTCCAGGACTACGCCGCCTTCGCCACCCCGAGCCAGACCGACCGTTTCGTCCACGACATCGCCCGACTGCACCTGGGCTATCTCGCGGAGGCCGCCTGGATGGAGACCCGGTACGTCCCGCGGGTCTGGGAGTACCTGGTGATGCGGCAGTTCAACAACTTCCGCCCCTGTCTGTCGATCGTGGACGCCGTGGACGGCTACGAGCTGCCCGAGGCGGTGTACGCCCGCCCCGAGATCCAGCGGATCACGGCGCTGGCCTGCAATGCCACCACGATCGTCAACGACCTGTACTCCTTCACCAAGGAGCTGGCGAGCGACCCCGACCATCTGAATCTGCCGCAGGTCATCGCCGCGAACGAGCACTGCGGGCTCAAGGCGGCCTATCTGAAGGCCGTCGAGATCCACAACCGGATCATGGAGGCGTTCGAGGAGGAGTCGGCCCTGCTGGCCGCCACCTCGCCGCTCGTCGAGCGCTACGTCCGCAGCCTGTCCGACTGGGTGGCCGGCAACCACGAATGGCACGCCACCAACAGCCACCGCTACCACCTGCCCAACTACTGGTAAAGCGCGACCGAATGACAGAGCGTCATAAGCACCAGCACAAGGAGTCACCGTTGACCATCGCCCCCGAAGCCGGCACCAAGGCAGCCCAGGTGCCGACCCAGTCGACGTACCAGACCCGTGTCGCGGACTACTGGAACGCCGAGGAGAACCCGGTCAACCTCGAACTCGGAAAAGTCGACGACCTCTACCACCATCACTACGGCATCGGGGCCGCCGACCGCTCGGTGCTCGATGAACCCGACCCCGAGCTGCGGCGGGAGCGCATCACCACCGAACTGCACCGGCTGGAGCACGCCCAGGCCGAACTTCTCGCCGACCGTCTCGGCCCCCTGTCCCCCGCCGACCGCGTCTTCGACGCCGGCTGCGGGCGCGGCGGCGGCAGTGTCACGGCGCATCTGCGCTACGGCTGCCACGCCGACGGCGTCACCATCTCGGAGAAGCAGGCCGAGTTCGCGAACGCCCAGGCCCGTAAGCGGGGCATCGACGGCCGGGTGCGCTACCACCACCGCAACATGCTGGACACCGGGCTCAAGTCCGGGGCGTACGCCGCCTCCTGGAACAACGAGTCCACCATGTACGTCGAGCTCGACCTGCTGTTCGCCGAGCACGCGCGGCTGCTGCGCCGCGGCGGCCGCTATGTGACCATCACCGGCTGCTACAACGACACCTACGGGCAGGCCTCCCGAGAGGTGTCCCTCATCAACGCCCACTACATCTGCGACATCCACCCGCGCTCGGAGTACTTCCGCGCGATGGCCCGCAACCGGCTCGTCCCGGTCCATGTGGAGGACCTCACCGAGGCGACCATCCCCTACTGGGAGTTGCGCAGCGAGGCCGAGCACCTGGTGACGGGGATCGAGGAGACGTTCCTGAACGCGCCCCGAAACAGCGACTTCCGGTACCGTTGAATCGAGGGGGACCGTGTCGGACCGACGGCCGTCAGCGCGACGGAAGGTCTCGTGTCGGCTGTGGTGTTCCATGGCCAACCCGGGTCTTCCGCCTCGGTCCCGGCTGTGCTTGCCTGGGGAACCGTTTTCGGTGCCCGGGGCGGGAGTTCCCTATGCGGAAGCCGTGGATCGTGGGAGTGCTGGCAGCAGTCGTGCTGCTCGGTGCGTGCGGGGACCCGGCGTCCGGGCCCGAGGCCGCGCCGCCCCCGGACGTACCGCGGGCGTCGGTCACCACGCACCAGCGGGCGCCCGCTGCACCGAGCGCGAGCACGGACGCGAGCGCCGCCGTGAAGGCGCCCACCGTGCTGTACCTGGGCGACTCGCTCGCGATGGAGGCGCAGAAGGTGCTCGGGCAGGAGCTGCGCCGCGGCTCACGGGTGACGTACACGAGCGCCCCGTACTCGGGAACCACCCTGTGCGACTACCTGGAGGGCACCGGCGAGCGGTCCCTCGTGCCGGTGGCGGACAAGGCGGCCGCCCTGGTGCGCCGGGTGCGGCCGGACTTCGTGGTGCTTCAGTTCTGGGGCAACGCGTGGGGCTACACACCGTGCATGGACGGGATCACCCACGACGCCTCGCCCGAGAGGTACTTCAAGCGGTACGCGGCCGACATGGAGCGGCTCGCCGACCAGATCGCCGCTGCCGGGGACGCCCGGATCGTCTGGGTGTCGCAAGGCCCGGACCCGATCACTCCCGACCGGGTCCGTCGGGTCAACGCGCTCTACGAGAAGCAGGCCGGCGCCTCGGGCGACCTGGTCGCCGCCGCCGGGGAGGCGGTGAGCGCGGCCGGGGCGCGCTACTCCTGGGTGCGGTACCTGCCGTGCACCGCGTACGAGCGCGCACACGCCGGGTACTGCACCCAGGCGGGCCGCGACCGGACGGCGCTGCACCGCGACGACGACTACCTGCACTTCTGTCTGGCGCCCACGACCTCGACGCCGAAGCCGTGCCCGGTCCGCTCCCCCGGGATCCTGCGGATCGCCCAGGCGATCACCCGGGTGATCCGCGAGAACCCGTAGGCCGGGCTCACTCGCCCGCGTAGGCCTTCTCCAGCGCGGCGATGTCGAACTTGCGCATCGCCATGAACGCCTTCGTCACGCGGGCCGCCTTCGCCGGGTCCGGGTCGGTGACCATCTCGTCGAGCCGGTCCGGGACGACCTGCCAGGACATGCCGAACCTGTCCTTGAGCCAGCCGCACGGGCCGGGCTCGCCGCCGTTCTCGGTGAGCCTGGCCCAGTAGTAGTCGATCTCCTCCTGGTTCTCGCAGAAGATCATGAAGGAGGTCGCCTCGGTGAACTTGAACTGGGGGCCGCCGTTGAGCCCGAGGAACCTGTGGCCGTTGGCCGTGAACTCGACGGTCATCACGCTGCCCGCGGGCTGCATCGCGCCCTCGGGATAGCGCGCGACCTTGCCGACGCTGGAGTTCTTGAAGACCGAGACATAGAAGTGGGCGGCCTCCTCCGCCTGGCCGTCGAACCAGAGACACGTGGTGAAACCGTCGGTTGCCATGAGTACCTCCTGGGCGTGTGAACGCTGTCACCTGTGTCGACCGATCCTCGCCACGGAACTCATCGGTCGCGTGGCCGGTTAATCCAGATGGCCGCTACACGGTTCGGAACTAGCATCGCGGGCATGACGTCTTCGCCCGCCGACAGCGGCATCCGGCCCTTCCGTATCGACATCCCGCAGAGCGACCTGGACGATCTGCACCGACGCCTCGACGGCACGCGGTGGCCCGACCAGCTGCCCGGGGTGGGGTGGGCGTACGGCGTTCCGTCGGAGTACCTGCGCGAGCTGGTGCGGTACTGGCGGCACGAGTACGACTGGCGGGCGGCCGAGGCGCGGCTGAACGAGTGGCCGCAGTTCACCACCGAGATCGACGGCGCGCAGGTGCACTTCGCCCATGTGCGCTCCCCCGAGCCCGACGCCACCCCGTTGATCGTCACGCACGGCTGGCCGGGCTCGGTGGTCGAGTTCCTCGACGTCGTCGGACCGTTGACGGATCCCGCGGCACACGGCGGTGACCCCGCCGACGCCTTCCACGTCGTCCTGCCGAGCATCCCCGGCTTCGGGTTCTCCGGGCCCACCCGGGAGACCGGCTGGGAGGCGCGCCGGATCGCCGACGCCTGGGTCGAGCTGATGACGCGCCTCGGCTACGACCGGTTCGGTGCCCAGGGCGGCGACTGGGGCGCGGGCATCTCCCGCGAGCTGGGCCGCGCCCATCCCGACCGGGCCATCGGCATCCACCTCAATCTGCTGCCCGGCGCGCAGGCGGCCACCGAGCCGACCCCCGAGGAGCTGGAGGCGCTGAGCCCGCGCGAGCGGGAGCGCACGCTCGCCTCGTGGCGCCGGTGGGCCGCCTGGTTCCGCGACGGGACGGGCTACTTCCATGTGCAGTCCACCCGGCCGCAGACCGTGTCGTACGCGCTCACGGACTCGCCGGTCGGGCAACTCGCCTGGATCGTCGAGAAGTTCCAGGAGTGGACGGACTCCGAGCAGCTGCCCGAGGAGGCCGTCGACCGGGACCTGATGCTCACGAACGTGATGCTGTACTGGCTGACGGGCACGGCCGGTTCGTCCGCCCGGGTCTACTACGAGCGCGCCCACGCCAGGGGCGACCGGATCGCCGCGCCGCACGAGCCCTCCACCGCCCCGACCGCGGTGGCCTCGTTCCCCGGCGATCCGCAGATCCCGCTGCGCCACAAGGCGGACCGCACGGAGAACATCGTGCGCTGGACGGAACTCGACCGGGGCGGGCACTTCGCGGCGATGGAGGAGCCGGACCTGCTGGTGGACGACGTACGGGCGTTCTTCCGGCAGTTGCGCGAGAAGGGCTGACCCGGCGCTCTGCCCGTGGCGAATCTGCCACGGGCAGAGAAACGTCGTTCAGGCCTCGTCCGCGGTCAAGAGTGGAGTCGACGGCATCCACGCCAGGACGAGGAGAACCGATGACACCACTGAGCACGCCGGCTCCGCGGGCGGAGGAGGGCGACACCCCTCCCACCCGCTTCGACGACCAGCTCGCCTCCCAACTGCTGGCGCAGCGCATCGTCCTGCTGGGCACCCAGGTCGACGAGGTCTCCGCGAACCGGGTCTGCGCCCAGCTGCTGATCCTGTCCGCGGAGGACCCGCGCACCGACATCGCCCTGTACATCAACAGCCCCGGCGGCTCGGTGCACGCGGGGCTCGCCATCTACGACACGATGCGGCTGATCCCGAACGACGTCTCGACGCTGGCCATGGGCTTCGCGGCCAGCATGGGCCAGTTCCTGCTGAGCGTCGGCGCCGAGGGCAAGCGGTACGCGCTGCCGAACGCGCGGATCATGATGCACCAGCCGTCGGCGGGCATCGGCGGCACCACCGCGGACATCGAGATCCAGGCGGAGAACCTGGAGTTCACCAAGAAGACCATCGAGCGGATCACCGCGGAGCACACCGGCCAGAGCCCGGAGACCATCTCCCGGGACGGTGACCGCGACCGCTGGTTCACGGCCGAGGAGGCCAGGGAGTACGGCATGGTGGACCGGGTGGTGGAGTCCCTCACGGATGTCCGCCCGGCTTCCTCCCGACGACGGATGGGGCTGTGACATGGGGACCTACACGATTCCGAACGTCGTCGAGCGCACCCCGCAGGGCGAGCGGTCCTACGACGTGTTCAGCCGGCTGCTGTCGGAGCGGATCATCTTCCTCGGCACGGAGATCGACGACGGCGTCGCCAACGTCGTCATCGCGCAACTGCTCCATCTGGAGTCGGCGGCGCCGGAGAGCGAGGTCGCGATCTACATCAACTCCCCCGGCGGCTCGTTCACTTCGCTGATGGCGATCTACGACACGATGACGTACGTGCAGGCGCCGATCTCCACGTTCTGCGTGGGCCAGGCGGCGTCCACGGCGGCCGTACTGCTGGCCGGAGGGGATCCCGGGCGACGGTTCGTGCTGGAGCACGCGCGGGTGCTGCTCGGTCAGCCGGCCAGCGGGGGCAGCCGGGGCATGGTGTCCGATCTCGCCCTCCAGGCCGCGGAGATGGTCCGGATCCGCTCGCAGGTCGAGGAGGTGCTGGCCCGGCACACGCACCACGACATCGCGACGCTGCGCGCGGACATGGACCGCGACAAGGTGTTCACCGCGCAGGAAGCGGTGGCGTACGGGCTGGCCGACGAGGTGGTGAGCCGGCGCCTCGCGCGGGTCTGAGGCGCCGGCGCTTCCTCACGCCGCCAGGCACATCCCGTCGTACCGCGAGCCGGCCCCGGTGCGGCTGCCACCGGGCGTACGGCGGCTGGTGAGCCGGACCAACTCGCCCTGCGCCAGCGACAGCAGGTCGCCGAGACCGAGTCCGAGGGCGTGGGCGGCGGCCGCGAGGACCTCCGAGGAGGCCTCCTTGCGGCCGCGCTCGACCTCCGAGAGGTACGGCATGGAGATCCGGGCCGCGTCGGCCACGTCCTTGAGCGTGCGCTCCTGGGCGAGCCGCTCGCGGCGCAGGACGTCGCCGACCAGGTCACGGAACAGGGGCTCCCTGGCCTTGGGGCCGGGCGGAGCCGCTGGGGCGTGGGCGGGGGGTGTGGCCACGGGGACGGCCGGTGGGCGGGCGGCCGGCGGGCGCAAGGGAATGACGCGGGCTTCGTTCGGCGCTTGATTGCTCACTTTCCCAGCCTATGAGCGCGGGACGCGAGGGGAAGGGATCAGCGTTCCGCCCTGGGGGAAATCGCGGGGGAAATCGCGGCCACGGCCCTCACGCGTCGGTCAGCGGCAGTATCGCGCGCACCAGCTTGCCGACCGGCACCCTTTCCACGGCGACCTCCGCGGCAAGGGCGTGCACTATCTCCAGACCGTGCCGGCCGACCCGTTCCGGATCCCTGGGGTAGCGGCGGGGCAGGGCGGAGCTGCTGTCGAACACGCAGACGGTCACCGCGTCGTCCGTGCCCTCCAGGTCCAGGATGTACGGGCCGTTGCTGTGCCGGTCGGCGTTGGTGACCAGCTCGCTGACCACGAGCAGCACCTTGTCCTCGGCGGGCTGCCCGATGGTGGCGCACCACTCGGTCCTGAGCCGGCCGAGGAAGAGCGCGGCGAAGGACCGTGCCTCGGCGATGCATCCCGGTTCGCCGCTGTAGTGCGCCGCCCGCCGTAGCGGTTCCACGGGCACGTCGAAACCAGTCGGAATCACTGCCCCGTCCACGTGCTCGATCATGCGTTCTCTCTCGGAAAGCCGGACTGGCCGGACGCTGCTGCACCAGTCCTCGTACCCAGAGCTGAGCCGCGCAGTCACCGTGCAGGTGGCGCCGTACGTCACAGCGGCGGAGACGATGATTCCGCTTCCACGGGCTCCGACTGCGACTCGGTGGTCTGCTCCTCGTCCGGCGGCGAGTAGGACGACGTCGTGGTCTCGGGAGCCTCGGACTTGGTCGTCGCGTCGTCGGTCGTGGGCTCGTCCTTCGTGGACTCGTCCTTCGTCGCGTCGTCCTTCGTCGGCTCGTCCTTGGTCGGCTCGTCCTTCGTGGACTCGTCCTTCGTCGGCTCGTCCTTCGTCGACGGCGTGGACGGGGTGGTCGACGTCGGGGAGCTCGGTGACGTCGGCGTCGACACGGTCACCGACGGGGAGGGCTTGACCGGCCGCTTGGTCTTCTTGTCCTTGTGGACCTCGTCTCCTCGGTGGCGGGCGATCCACTCGTCGTGGTCGTGGTCGTAGATGACGAACTCCTTGACGACCTTCGCCGCGGGCGTGACCACCACGACGTTCGAGGAGCGGTACGACGGCCAGGAGTCACCGGTCTGCTTGAGCGTGCCCTGCCGGGCGACCGGCGGGGTCAGCGGGTTGCCGCAGGCACAGCGCACCCGGGGCACCCCGTGGTCGTCGACGAGGACCGCCGTGCCTGCCTGGAGGACGGCCTGGTAGCTGTCGGCGCCGCCGTCCCGGTAGCCGTGGTTGGTGACGCGGGTGTCCATGCGCAGCTGAACGGGGGTGAGGGAGCGCAGGTAGGCGGGAACGCCGGAGGGCTCGACGCGGGCGACCGACGCGAACGCCCTGTTCTTCTCCGGGGCCGCCTGGAGGTACTGGACCTGCTTCTCCACGTCACAGCTGGCGACATCGCGGCTGCCGCCGTAGAGGCCGGCCGCGCCGCCGTCGACACCTCGTACGGCGTTCGACGGCGCCGACTCGGTGGCCGGGGTCGGGGTGACGGGCGCGGCGGAGCTGTCCGTGGCCGTGGACTCGGTGAAGGGATCGGGGCCCGTGCTGCTCGCGGACTGGAGGAAGACCTCTCCTCCCGCGCTGTCGCCGGTGCCGCCGCCACCGCGGGAGAGGACCACGGCGAGGATCACCGCGGCCACGACCACGGTGGAGAGCACCGCGATGCGGGGTACCGGCTGGGAGGGGCCCAACAGGGGGCCCGAGGGCGGTCCTGTGGGACGGCCGGACGACGGAGGTTCGACGCTCACGAAGCCTTCTTCCCGACGCAGGATTCCTGCGGGATTCCCTGCACGGAATGTCTGCGACGCTTATGCCTTGTTTGCGCAGTTATTCCATTCTGTGCTCCGGTGCCATGCCGCCCGCAAGCCGACGCGGACGGACCTCCCGGCGGGCGAGCCGCTGGGGCGCTGCTTAGCGTGGGCAGAGTGAGTGCGCAGACCCTCTCCCGTCCGGCCGTGGCCGCCCATGGCTGGGTGCAGGCCCTTGTCACGGTGCTGGCCGGGATGGTGGCCATGGGGGTGGTGGCCGCGCTGGGGCTGTGGGCGGCCGGGGCCGCCGACCTCCCCGACAACGCCTTCCCCCGGGTCGTCGCGGCGACCGTGGTCACGGCGGTCGGCGGCACGGTCGAGCTGTCGGGGGACGCCGGAGGGCTGGCCGAGTCGGACGCCGGACTGACCGTGATCCCGCTGTCCGTCACGCTCGTCGGCGCTCTCGTACTGGCCGCCGGATTCCTGCGGCCGCTGCGGCACCGGGCGGTCGCCGGTGCCGGGGAGCTGGCCGGATGGGCCGCCAGGATCGCCGTACTGTGGCTGGCCGCGGTCCTCGCGCTGGCCCTCTCCGCCCGCCAGACCTTCTCCCTCTCCCTGGGTGACCTCGGGGAGGACGCGCTCGGCGAGCTCGGTGACCTGTTCGGCCTCTCGCCCGAGGTGGGTTTCACCACGGACGTTGCGGCGACCGTGTTCGTCGGCCTGCTGTGGCTGGCGGGCGTGCTGGTGCTGGCCCTGCTGGTCTCGCGCGGGGCTGCGCTGCCGGGCCGGCTGCTGCGCTTCCAGGAGTCGGTGCGGCCGGCCGCCTACGCCATGGTGGCGCTGCTCCTCGCGTATGTCGTGCTCGGTGCGGTCATCGCTCTGGTGGTGGCGGCGACCCGCGGGCACCCGGCCGAGACGCTGGCGGTCGTCCTGCTCGGTCTGCCCAACCTGGTGTGGCTGGCCCTCACGATCGGGCTCGGCGCCACCTGGGACGGCCGGGTGGACGGGGCGTTCGCGCTGCCCATGCCGCAGCTGCTCGACCAGGTGCTGCGCGGCCAGGATGTCGCCGAACTGAATCTGGGCACCCTCGCCGAGCACGACGGCCGGGTGTGGTGGCTGGTCGCCGTCGACGCGGTCCTGCTGCTGGCGGCCGCGTTCGTGATGGCGAGGCGTTCACCCGCCCGGATACGCGCCTGGCAGCACGGCGTGCACATGGCGGTCGCGCTGGCCCTCACGGTGCTGACGATCTGCCTCCTGGCCCGCACCTCCGCCCACTACGGCCTGTCGGTCCTGGGCATCGGGGACCTGGGCGGGGACCTGGGTGGTGAACTGTTCCTGCGGCCGCAGGTGTGGACCGCCGTCGGCTTCGCACTGCTGTGGGGGCTGGTCACCGGCTTCCTCGGCGGCCTGCTGGCGCGCCCGCTGCGACACCGGGGCGAGGTCACCGCCCGCGCGGAAGGATGAACGCGGCGTTCACCGGAAGACCGGCTGGGCCCAGCGGGGCGGGGGTTTCGGCCGGTCCTGCGCGGGCTCCTCCCGGGGTTCCACGACCTGGTGGTCCACCTGCGTCGCCGGGCGCCCGGCCGCCGGACCACCGGTCATGGCGGCGCGCAGGTCGGCGACGAAACCGAGGCAGGAGTCCTGGCGGTCGTCCGGGCTCTTGGCCAGCGCGCCCGCGAACACGGTGTCGACGGACGGGGCGAGGTCCGGGCGCTCCTCGGTCAGGGGCGGCGGCTCGTCGTACTGGTGGGCCCACAGCAGGGCCATGTCCTCGTCGCGGCGGAACGGCGGGTGGCCCGTCAGGCACTCGTAGATCACGCAGGCGAAGCCGTAGACGTCACAGCGCGCGTCGACCGGCTTTCCCGAGATCTGCTCGGGGGCCACGTAGTCGAGCGTGCCGACGAACTGGCCGACGGTCGTGAAGCCGGTCAGGGAGAGTGACTTCTTCGTCAGGCCGAAGTCGGTGAGATAGGCGTGCTCGGGGTGGTCGCTGTCGGTGCCGCGGGCGACGAGGATGTTGCCGGGTTTCACATCCCGGTGGACCAGGCCGTTCTCGTGTGCCGCGTCGAGGGCGGAGGCGACCTGTGAGGCGACGCGCAGGGCCGTCGCGGGTGTCAGCGGGCCCTCGCGGTCCAGGAGATGACGCAGATCGCTGCCGGCGACGTAGCGCATCGCGATGTACAGGACGCCGTCCGTCTCGCCCGCCTCGAAGACCGGCACGATGTGCGGATGGTCGATGGCCGCGGCCGCCCGGGACTCGTGGGTGAAGCGGCGGCGGAAGGTGTCGTTGCGGGCGAGTTCGGGGGCGAGGAGCTTCAGCGCGACCGTGCGGTCCAGGCGCAGGTCCTTGGCCCGGTAGACCACGGCCATGCCGCCGCGGCCGATCTCGCGCTCGATGCGGTAGCCCGCGACCTGGCGGCCGATCAGCTCGGAGGGCCGACCGGAGAAGAGGCTCGTGTCACGGGCCATCGGGGGTCACGACCCTGGTCGGGGCATGGCCGGGGTCGTCCGCGGCGGCGCGGGGGCCGTCGTCCGTGGCGTAGGTGCTCAGCTGCGTTCCGTCCACGTACTCCCACCGCCCGTGCTCGGCGTCGTACAGCCACATGGACTCCCCGTCGACGACCACCCCGATCCGCAGCCCCGCGGTGCGGGCGCGGAAGGACTCGCCGTCCAGGCCGCCGGACGCCAGCTCCTCCACCACGGACCGGTAGTCGGCCAGCACCCGTTCGACCTGGGTGAGCAGCGGCCGCGGGTCGGCCGGGTGGGTGGCCGGGTCGCCGTCGGCGGCGGGCGGGTCCTGCGGTACGGCGACCAGGAAGCGGCCGTCGACCCAGGCCGACCAGCCGTTGGCGCACAGGACATGCCCCCAGTCGCCCCGCCGTTCGAGGAGCTGGACCGGCAGGAACCCGTCGAGGGGCACGGTGGGCCGGGCGGGGTCGGGCTCCTCCCAGGCGGGCATGCCGCGCTGGGGGACGACGTGGGTGGGCCGGAAGCCGAGGGAAGTCATCGCCCGCGCCTACTTCCGCATCACGACGGGTTCGCGCCGGCGCAGCAGCCGGGAGACCAGGTAGCCGAAGACCGCGGAGAGCACCACCAGCATGGCCACGTTGAACAGCCACACGCCCGCCGAGTGCTCGAACAGCGGATCGCCGGTCAGGTCACCGGGCGCGATCCGGGCCAGGTCGACCGTGCCGGCCATCGCGCCGAACGCCCACCGCGAGGGCACCACCCAGGACAGCTGCTCCAGACCGGGGACGCCGTCGAGCTTCAGCAGGGCGCCGCAGAAGACCACCTGGACGATGGCGAGCAGCACCAGCAGCGGCATGGTCACCTCCTCCTTGCGCACCAGCGCGGAGACGACCAGGCCGAGCATCATCGCCGTGAAGGCCAGCAACGCGACGGCGACGATGATCTCGACCAGGGGCGGCATCAGCACGCCTTCGCCGCCGGGAGCGTTGAGATCGACGCCGAGCAGCGCGACCAGGGTCAGGACGACCGCCTGGAGCACGGTGATCGTCCCCAGGACCACCACCTTGGACAGCACGTACGCCGATCTGGACAGGCCGACGGCCCGTTCACGCTGGTAGATGACGCGCTCCTTGACGAGTTCGCGCACGGCGTTCGCCGCGCCCGTGAGGACGCCGCCGACGCACAGGATCAGCAGCGCGCTGGTCGCCTTGTCCTGGGTCAGCCTGCCCCCGGCCAGGGCGCGGGTCATCGCCCCCATCACGAACGGCAGGGCGATCATGATGGCGAGGAAGGTGCGGTCGGCGCCGAGCGCCGTGGCGTAGCGGCGGATCAGGGTGCCGAGCTGGGCGCGGCGGCTGCGTGGCCGGGGCGGCCGCGTGATGAGGACCGGGCCGGTGCGGGGCTGCCGGGGCTGTCCGGTGGCGTCGGCGATGTACTGCCGGTGGAAGAGCGAGGCGCGGTAGTCCCCCGCCCAGTCCCGCTCCTGGTCGCGCTCGAAGGCCTCGAAGGCCTCCGGCCAGTGCTCGAAGCCGAAGAAGAGCAGGGTCTCCTCGGGCGGGCCGTAGTACGCGATCCGTCCGCCCGGGGCGAGGACGAGGAGCCGGTCGCAGATGTCCAGGCTGAGCACGCTGTGGGTGACGACGATGACGGTGCGGCCGTCGTCGGCGAGGCCGCGCAGCATCTGCATCACCGAGCGGTCCATGCCGGGGTCGAGACCGGAGGTCGGTTCGTCGAGGAACAGCAGCGAGGGCTTGGTCAGCAGTTCCAGGGCGACGCTGACGCGCTTGCGCTGGCCGCCCGACAGACTGTGCACGGGCTGGTCGGCGCGCTGTTCCAGGCCCAGTTCGCGGATGACCTCGTCGACGCGGGCCAGGCGCTCGGCCTTGGCGGTGTCCTGGGGGAAGCGCAGTTCGGCGGCGTAGGACAGGGCGCTGCGGACGGTGAGCTGGGCGTGCAGGATGTCGTCCTGCGGGACCAGGCCGATGCGCTGCCGCAGTTCGGCGTAGTCGTGGTAGAGGTCGCGGCCGTCGTAGAGCACGGTGCCGTGGTCGGCGGGGCGCTGGCCGGTGAGGGCGTTGAGCAGCGTGGACTTCCCGGCGCCGCTCGGGCCGACGACGGCGAGCAGGCACTTCTCTCCCACCGGGAAGGAGACGTTGTCGAGGAGGAGCTTGCGGCCGTGGTCGACGGCGACCGCGAGGTCCTGGACCTCCAGGGAGATCTCGCCGGTGTCGACGTACTCCTGCATCTGGTCCCCGACCAGGCAGAACGCGGAGTGGCCGATGCCGACGATGTCTCCGGGGCCGATCGGGGCGCTGGTGACGGAACTGCCGTTGAGATAGGTGCCGTTGTGGCTGCCCAGGTCGGTGATCTCGTAGGTCCCGTCGGGCAGGGCGCGCAGCTCGGCGTGGTGGCGGGAGACGATCAGGTCCTCGATGACCAGGTCGTTGTCGGCAGCGCGGCCGATGCGTACGGCGCGGGCGGGCAGCGGCCGGACGGTGGTGGGCCGGCGGAAGGTGCCGGTCAGGCTGGGCATGGAGACCGCCGAGGGGCGTTTCGGCGCTCCGCCCGGAGGAGTACGGTCCAGCAGCACCGCGCGGGGGCCGTCGGACGGGTTGCCGAAGCGGATGACGGTTCCGGGGCCGACGTCCCACTCCTGGATGCGCCGGCCGTCGGTGTAGGTGCCGTTGGTGCTGTTCTCGTCCGCGAGGGTCCAGTGGTCGGCGTCGGGCCGCAGCACCGCGTGGTGCCAGGAGACACGGGCGTCGTCGATGACGATGTCGCTGAGGGGATCGCGTCCGACGCGGTAGTCACGGCCCGGGGTCATCACGGTGGATCCCGACTCGGTCTCCAGAACGAGTACGGGCGCGGTCGGTGCGGCCGGTCGCTCCGCCATGCGCTGATTCTATCGATCTGCCCCTGTATGCGCCTGCCTGCGCCGGACGCACCCGCCCGCGCTCGGGGTGGGATGCCTGTCGGCGAACGGAGGGGTCAGGCCACGGGCACCACCAGGATCGGGAGGGTCCGCTGCATCCGCAGGGCGTCCACCGACTCGGCGAGCAGTTCGTACTCGGTGGTCTCGTCGCTCACGGCGATCCGCACCATTCGCCCCGCCGCCAGCTCGTCGGCGACCAGTTCCTGCCGACTCACGTCACCGCACCAGGCGCGCAGCACGGCCGGCACGTCGGGCACATTGTCGGCGACCGGGACGAGCGCACTCGGCGGGAAGTGCTCGGCGTCCGGTCGCGGGTCTAATCGCTCGGCCATCCAGGAAGCCCGGTCCCGTAACCACCACAGCGCCAGGGCCAGGGTGGGTGCCCGGTAGGTGCCCAGAGGTACGCCTATGCGCCGGCCGCCGCAGACTCCGTATGCGGTGACATGACACAGGAACTCGTCGTGCACGTAGCCTCCCCCGTGGTGCCGTGTTCGCCTGCCGGCGGTCCTCGCTTTCGCTGCGGCTCGTGAGCGGTGCGTGAGGGAGCCGTCGCCCCATGTGAGGCACCCTCGTAGTCGAGTATGTTCACTACTGAAACACTGTCACCACGACTTTCCGGCCAGTCTCCTGGCATATTCACAGCCCGTGTTGGCCGAAACACGGCGGGTACACGTCAAGCGGGGGTCTGACCGGGGCATTACCTCGGGAGTAATCGAGCTTTCCGCGGCGGGCGGGCATCGTTGCGGTACCGGGTCGCCGCGAGCGGGATCCCGGTTCCGACCAGCAGTGACGACCTCGTTGGAGGCTGATTCCCCATGCCCGCATCCACCGACCGCTACGACATCGCCGTCGCCCGCTACTTCGAGGCCTGGAACACCCGCGAGCCCGCGGCGCTGGCCCGGGCGGTCGCCATCGCGTGGGCCCCGCAGGGCGGCTACACCGACCCCCTCGCGGACGTCCGCGGCCACGAGGGGATCGTGGCCGTCGTCGCGGCGGCGCAGGCGCGGTTCCCCGGGTTCGTCTTCCGGCAGACCGGCTCCGTGGACGGCCACCACGACACGGCGCGCTTCTCCTGGGAGCTGGTGCGGGAGGCCGACGGGGCGGCACCGGTGGCGGGGTCCGACGTGATCACGCTGGAGGCCGAGGGACGGATCATGTCCGTCCTGGGATTCCTGGACCGGGTGCCCGCCGGGACGTGAGCGATGAGTTCCGTGCCTCGCGGCGGTCTGACCCGTGAAGGCCACAGGAGACCGCCGCGAACGGAGAACACCATGACCACGAGCGCGAAAGTGGACGCGGAATTCACCGCCGTCCTGCTCAAGAGCCCCAGCGAGGGCGGCTGGACCTATGTCGTCTGGCCGGAGTCCGTCGACTTCTTCGGCACCCGGGGACTGGTCAAGATCCGGGGGACGGTCGACGGACATCCGTTCCAGAGTTCCTTCATGGCCCTCGGAGACGGCACCCACAAGCTTCCCGTCAAGGCCGAGGTGCGCAAGGCCATCGGGAAGCAGGAGGGCGACTGTGTGACCGTGCGCCTGACGGAGCGGCTCAGCCCTTGAGGATCGCGTCGATCCGGTCCAGCTCCTCCGCGTCGAAGTCCAGGTTGCGGGCGGCGGCGACGCTGTCCTCGATCTGCTGCGCGCTGCTCGCACCGACGAGCGCCGAGGTCACCCGGCCACCGCGCAGGACCCAGGCCAGGGCCAGCTGGGCCAGGGTCTGGCCACGGGACTCGGCGATGCCGTTCAGCGCGCGCAGCTTGCCCAGCAGGTCCTCGGTGATCGAGTCGGCGTTCAGGAAGGGGCTGCCGCTCGCGGCCCGGGAGTCCTTCGGAATGCCGTCGAGGTAGCGGGAGGTCAGCTGGCCCTGCGCCAGCGGGGAGAAGACGATCGAGCCGACCTCCAGCTCGTCCAGGGCGTCGAGGAGCCCCTCGTCCTCGGGGCGGCGGTTCAGCATCGAGTAGGCCGGCTGGTGGATCAGCAGCGGGGTGCCCAGCTCGCCCAGGATGCGGGCGGCCTCGCGGGTCTGCTCGGCCGAGTAGTTGGAGATGCCGACGTACAGCGCCTTGCCCTGCTGCACCGCGGAGTGCAGGGCCCCCATCGTCTCCTCCAGCGGAGTGTCCGGATCGGGACGGTGCGAGTAGAAGATGTCGACGTAGTCCAGGCCCATCCGCTGCAGGCTCTGGTCCAGCGAGGAGAGCAGGTACTTGCGCGAGCCCCACTCGCCGTACGGGCCGGGCCACATCAGATAGCCGGCCTTGGTCGAGATGATCAGTTCGTCGCGGTACGGCGCGAAGTCCGCCTTCAGCGCCTCACCGAACGCCGACTCCGCGGCCCCGGGCGGCGGGCCGTAGTTGTTGGCCAGGTCGAAGTGGGTGACGCCGAGGTCGAAGGCACGGCGCAGGATGGCCCGCTGGTGCTCGACCGAGCGGTCCGCCGGGCCGAAGTTGTGCCACAGGCCGAGGGACAGTGCCGGGAGCTTGAGGCCGCTGCGTCCGGTGCGCCGGTAGGGCATGTCCGCGTAGCGGTCGGTGTGTGCGGTGTACAACGCGACTCCAGAGGGGTTGGCACACGAAGGCCGGCTCCGAAGAGCCGGTGTTCAGTCGTCCTCCACTCTGTCGCGACCTGCGGGCAGTGGTCCAACAGGTAAATCAGATGGGATTCAGCGGCTACGCTGCTCAATCATGGAACTGCGCCATCTCCAGCACTTCGTGGCGGTCGCCGAGGACCAGCACTTCACCAGGGCGGCCGAACGCCTCATGGTGTCCCAGTCGGGCCTGTCGGCCTCGATCCGGTCACTGGAGCGGGAGTTGCAGACCCCGCTGTTCGTGCGGACGACCCGCCGGGTGACGCTCACCCCGGCCGGGCGGGCGCTGCTGTGCGAGGCGGAACGGATCCTCGCGCAGGTGCGGGCCGCCCACGAGGCGGTGGCCGCCGTGCAGGGCGTGCTGCGCGGCATGCTGGCGCTGGGGTCCGAGCAATGCATCGCCGGGGTGCATGTGGCGGGGCTGCTCGCGTCCTTCCGGCGGCAGCATCCGGACGTGGAGATCTGCCTGCGCCAGGCGGGCTCGGGCGCGCTCGCGGAGGAGGTCGCGGCCGGGCGCCTGGATCTGGCCTTCGCCGTGCGGGCCGCGCAGGAGGACACCGACCAGCTGCGGGTCGTACCGCTCACGGGCGAGCCGATGACCGTCCTGTGTCACCCCAGCCACCGGCTCGCGGCGGCCGGCGCCGCCGTCACTCCGGAGGAACTGGGCGGCGAGGTCTTCGTCGACTTCCACCCGGACTGGGGGCCGCGCCGCACCACCGACGCCGTCTTCGCGGCGGCGGGCGTACGACGGACCGTCGCCCTGGAGGTCAACGACGTGCACAGCCTCCTGGACCTGGTGGACGAGGACCTCGGCGTCGCCGTCGTACCGCGCCACTTCCGGCACAAGCGGAGCTCACTGACCGCCCTGCCCGTGAAGGGCACCGGCGAGACCGTCTACGAGACGGTCGCCCTGCTGCCGCCCCCACAGGCCACGAGCCCGGCGGCGCGGGCGCTCATGGCGCTGCTGGAGCCGGAGGACAGCGCGTGACGGACCGCCCCGCAGGCCGCCCGACGGCGGCCCAAGGGGCGCGTGAGGGACGGCTTTGCGCGATGGTGGAGCCATGCATGCGAAGGACATCCTCATCGACGGGTACAACCGCATCCAGGAAGAAGTCCACGCCGCCGTCGAGGGCCTCGGCCCGGACGACCTCGTCGCCCGCCCCTCCCCCGACGCCAATTCCGTCGCCTGGCTCGTCTGGCATCTCAGCCGCGTCCAGGACGACCACATCGCCGACGCCTTCGGTCTCGACCAGGTCTGGCTGACCCAGGACTTCCAGAAGACGTTCGCTCTCGACCTGCCACGCCGCGACACCGGCTACGGCCACAGCGCCGCGCAGGTCGCCAAGGTGCGGGTCGACTCCGGCGACCTGCTGACCGGCTACTACGACGCCGTGCACGCCCAGACCCTGGCGGCACTGCGCGAGGTGGCCGCCAAGGATCTGGAGCGCGTCGTGGACGAGCGCTGGGATCCGCCGGTCACCCTGGGCGTACGGCTGGTCAGCGTCCTGTCCGACGATCTGCAGCACGTCGGACAGGCCGCCTATGTGCGCGGGCTGCTTCAGAGCGCGTAGCCCGGCAGGACGACGTCCTCGATGAGGGCCTCGCGCTCGTCGAACGGGATGAACGCGCTCTTCAAGGCGTTCACCGTGACGGTGCGCAGGTCCTCGACCGTCCAGCCGGCCTCCTCGACCAGCAGCGACATCTCCCGGGTCATCGTCGTGCCCGACACCAGCCGGTTGTCGGTGTTGAGGGTGACGCGGAAGCCGAGGTCCTTCAGCGCGGTGATCGGGTGCTCGGCGATGGAGGTGGCGGCACCGGTCTGGAGGTTGGACGTCGGGCACATCTCCAGCGCGACACGACGATCGCGCACCCAGCCGGCGAGGCGGCCGAGCTTGCCGTCCACGATGTCGTCGGTGATGCGCACGCCGTGACCGAGGCGCTGGGCGCCGCAGACCTGGAGGGCCTGGTGGATGCTGGACAGGCCGTCGGCCTCACCGGCGTGGATGGTGAACGGCACGCTCTCGCGGCGCAGGTGCTCGAAGGCGTCCAGGTGGTCGGCGGCGGGGAAGCCGGCCTCGGCACCGGCGATGTCGAAGCCGACGACGCCGGCGTCCCGGAAGGCCACGGCGAGGTCGGCGGCCTCGCGCACCCGGCCGAACATCCGCATCCCGCACAGCAGCGTGCCGACGCGCACCGGCGTACCGGCGGCCGCGGCCTTCGCCATACCGGCGGCGAGCCCCTCCTGCACGGTCTCGACGACCTCGGCGAGGGTCAGCCCCCCGTTGGTGTTCAGCTCGGGGGCGTAGCGCACCTCGCCGTACACGACACCGTCGGCGGCCAGGTCGAGGACGTACTCCTCGGCGGTCCGCAGCAGGCCCTCGCGGGACTGCATCACGGCGAGGGTGTGCTCGAAGGTGGCTATGTAGCGCACCAGGTCGCCGGAGTTCGCGGCCTCGAAGTACCAGGCGGCGAGCTCGTCCGGGTCGGTCGTGGGCAGGGTGTGGCCGACCTCGGCCGCGAGCTCCACCACGGTGGCGGGGCGCAGGCCGCCGTCGAGGTGGTCGTGCAGGACGGCCTTGGGGAGGCGGCGGATCAGTTCGGCGTCTACGCGCGTAGCAGTCATGGCGAGGTCTTTCCTTGAGCCTTGAGCGGGGCGGTTCGGAGGTCGGAGGGGAGGGGGGTTCAGCCGGCGGGCTGGAGCAGGTCCCAGCGGTTGCCGTACAGGTCCTGGAAGACGGCGACCGAGCCGTACGGCTCGTGCCGGGGCTCCTCCAGGAAGGTCACGCCCGCGGCGAGCATCCGGGCGCGCTCACCGGCGAAGTCGTCGGTGTGCAGGAAGAACCCGACCCGCCCGCCGGTCTGGTCGCCGACCCGGGCGCGCTGCTCGTCACCCTTGGCCCGGGCCAGCAGCAGTCCGGTGCCCTGATCGCCGGCCGCCACGACGACCCAGCGCGAGCCGTCCGGCCGCGGGGCGTCCTCGACCAGCCGGAAGCCGAGGGCTCCGGTGTAGAAGCGGATCGCCTCGTCGTAGTCGTCGACAACGAGGGTGACCAGGGCGATGTGTCTCATCGGGACCTTCCGAGAGGTGCGATTGACGGGAGAGGTTATACGTAAAACTTCGGGTACGCCAGTCGCTCACGGGACGAGCCCCCGGTCGCGCCCGCGGGCCTAGGACTCAGGCCCGAGCCGAGGCGGGTCCCGGGCCCGATCCGCACCGCCCGCGCCCCCGGTACCGTCCCGCCCATGAAGATCACAAAGCCGCCCCGTGCCCCCGCGCAGCGCAAGCGCGATCTCCTGGCCCGCCTGGAGAAGGAGATGGACGTCTGGGTGGCCACGGCGGGACCCGACGGGCTGCCGTGCCTGGTCCCGCTCTGGTTCGTATGGCACGACGAGTTCCTGTGGCTGGCGACCCGGCTGACCACCCCGACCGGCCGCAACCTGCGGGACGTCGGGCGGACCCGGCTGGCGCTCGGAGACACCCTGGACGTCGTCCTCGTCGACGGCGAGGCGGAGATGTACACCGCCGACGAGGTACCGGCAGCCGCGGCCGAGGCGTTCCTCGCGAAGACGGGCTGGGACCCCCGGGCGGACGAGGCGCCGTACGTCTACTTCCGGGTGCGTCCGCGCGTGGTGCAGGCGCGCAACGGCGAGCACGAGATGCGCGGCCGGTATCTCGTGCGGGACGGGGCGTGGGTGGTCTGATCCGGGTGTACCGCCGGCCGACATTCTTTTCACGCACGGGAGTTACCTGGGAGTAATCGCCGGTGGTTTGATGTGCGGCGCCACTCAGCCCCCTCACCCTCAGGGAGATCCAGTGACGCTCTTCCCACCGTGCCGCACCCAGGGCGCAGCCCTGCTCGCCCTCGCGCTGGCCACCACCGGGCTCGCGGGCGCGGCCCCCACCGCCACGGCCGCCGAACAGGCGCCGCCACTGCGGGTGCTGTCGTACAACGTCTTCCTCTTCAGCAAGTCGCTGTACCCGAACTGGGGCCAGGACCACCGGGCCGCGGAGATCGCGAGGGCCTCCTTCTTCCGCGGGAACGATGTCGTGGTGGTGCAGGAGGCGTTCGACAACGCGTCGTCGGACGTGCTAAAGGCCGCGGCGGCGGGCGAGTACCCCCACCAGACGCCGGTGGTGGGACGGAGCAGGAGCGGGTGGGACGCCACCGGCGGCGCGTACTCGGCGACGACGCCCGAGGACGGCGGGGTCACGATCCTGAGCAAGTGGCCGGTGGTACGCAAGGAGCAGTACGTGTTCAAGGACGCGTGCGGGGCCGACTGGTGGTCCAACAAGGGCTTCGCGTATGTGGTGTTGAACGTGAACGGCAGCAGCGTGCACGTCGTCGGCACGCACGCCCAGTCGACCGACCCGGGCTGCGACGCCGGTGAGGCGGCCGCGATGCGCAGCCGGCAGTTCAGGGCGATCGACGCGTTCCTCGACGCCAAGAACATCCCGGCGGGCGAGCAGGTCGTGGTCGCCGGTGACCTGAACGTCGACTCGCGCACGCCCGAGTACGCCACGATGCTCGCCGACGGCGGGCTGGTGGGGGCCGACGCGCGCACCGGGCACGCGTACTCCTTCGACACGCGGGACAACTCCATCGCCCACGACCGCTACCCCGACGACCCGCGCGAGGACCTGGACCACGTCCTGCACCGCGCGGGGCACGCGCGTCCCGCGGTCTGGAAGAACGAGGTCGTCGAGGAGCGCAGCGCGCCCTGGACGGTGACGAGTTGGGGGACGGACTACACGTACACGAACCTCTCCGACCACTATCCGGTGACCGGGTACGCGGGCTGAGCGGGCGGGCCGTGACCCGATGGCTCCGGTTCAGCCGGCGTTCTGCCGTGCCGCGTTGAGCCGGGCCAGTTCGTCGGCTGCCAGGCGGAGAACGCCCGCGGCCACGTTCTCCGCCAGGTGGTCGGGGTTGCCGGTGCCGGGGATGGCGACGACGTTCGGGCCCTGGTGCAGGGTCCAGGCGATGCGCACCTGGGCGGCGCTGACGCCGTGCGTCCGGGCGACGGCGAGGACCGCTTCGTCGTGGGAGGCGGTCGCGCCCCGCTCCCCCGTCTCGCCCGCCACGGCGTAGAACGGCACGAAGGCGATGCCCTGCTCGCCGCAACGGCGCAGGAGTTCGTCGGCCTCGGGGTCGGGCCGGTCGAGCGCGTACCGGTTCTGCACGCTCACCACGGGCGCGATGGCCTGCGCCTCGGCGAGGTGCCGTGGCTGAACGGAGGAGATGCCGAGGTGCCGGACGAGGCCCGCCTCGCGCAGTTCGGCCAGCGCGCCGAAGTGCTCGGCGATGGAGTCCTGCCCCATGCGGCGCAGGTACACGAGGTCCAGGTGGTCGCGGCCGAGCTGGCGCAGGTTCTCCTCGACGTGGCCGCGCAGTTGGTCGGGCCGGGCCGATGTGGCCCAGTCACCGTCGTAGTCGCGGTGGGGGCCGACCTTGGTGGCGATGACCAGGTCGTCGGGGTATGGCGCCAGCGCGGTGTTGATGAGTTCGTTGGCGGAACGGAGCGCGGAGAAGTAGAAGGCGGCCGTGTCGATGTGGTCGACGCCCAGCTCGACCGCCTCGCGCAGGACGGCGATCGAACGGTCCCGGTCGCTCGGCGTCCCGTGGTGGAAGGCGGCGCTGCCCGTCAGCCGCATCGCGCCGAAGCCGACGCGGCTCACGGACAGGTCGCCGAGTGCGCAGGTGCCCGAGGCCTTCGCGGTGATCGTTTCGGAGGTCATCGGCGGAGTCTCGCACACGCCTCGGGCACGGGGGCGGCGGCAGGTCTCAGCAGTACAGGTTGCCGCCCGGGGAGACGCCGAGGATCTGCGTGAAGCGCTGGTAGGCGTTCACCCGGCTCTGTACCTGGGCCGGGTTCTTGCCGTCGCACTCCAGGGAGCCGTTGATGCTGCGGATGGTCTGGCCGAAGCCGGCTTGGTTGACCATGGCGTTGTGGGGGGTCATGGTGCCGGGGCCGTTCTGGGTGTTCCAGTACCAGAGGCCGGTCTTCCAGGCGACGGCCGCCTCGTTCTGCACCCGCCAGGGGTTGCCCAGCAGGTCGATGCCGAGGGCGTCGCC
Source organism: Streptomyces sp. NPDC057623 (assembly GCF_042800355.1). Classification (NCBI taxonomy): domain Bacteria; kingdom Bacillati; phylum Actinomycetota; class Actinomycetes; order Kitasatosporales; family Streptomycetaceae; genus Streptomyces; species Streptomyces sp. NPDC057623. The sequence goes on along the minus strand of NZ_JBHVGZ010000012.1, from coordinate 131,053 downwards.
CGCGGCCTTGTAGTTGAAGTTCCAGCTGAGCTGGATGGGTCCGCGCCCGTAGTAGGCGTCCTGGCCCGCGGGACAGCCGTACGGCTGTCCGCGGTCGCAGTAGTGGGGGTAGTTGGCGGTGTTCTGCTCGACGATGTGGACCAGGCCGCCGGTCTCGTGGTTGACGTTGGCGAGGAACGCTGCCGCCTCCTGCTTCTTCACCGTGTCGCTGCCGGTGTTGGCGAAGCCGGGGTAGGCGCCGAGTGCGGCGGTGAGGCCGCTGTACGTGTAGAAGGGGTTCCGGTTCGGGAACATCTGGTTGAACTGCGACTCGCTGACGACGAAGCCGGCGGCGGACGCGCTCGGGGCCGGCTGGAAGAGCAGCGCGGCGCTTGCCAGGGCGAGTGAGGACAGCAGAGCGGCTGTGCGGCGCCTCGACACAGGATCAACTCCTTTGCGGAGCACGGCCGCACCCGGACAAGGGCAGGGCGAAGCAGAGCCTTGAGCGCACGTGCCGACGAGGTCGGCCACGGCGTGGGGGCGGCCGTGGTGGGGGGTGTGGAGACACACTCAACCGCTTTGGTCTGTACCAGTCAATGGTGCAGACCAACCAACCTCGATATCGGCTGCGGAAGTTGGCGCCGGCGACCGCGGATCACCGGGCCGAGCGAGTCCGGGGAGGGGTCCCGGTCGGGCCGGTGTTTCATGACGACCATGATGCCCAGAACGTCATCCGCCGCCGTCGCCGTTGTCGTCGCCGTCGTGTTCGCCGCCCTCACGGCGTGTTCCTCGGATTCCTCGGGCGGGCCCCCCGCCGAGGACCGGCCCAGCGCCTCCGGCGCACCGGCCTCCGACCCCCCTGAGACGCCCTCGCCGACCGGGCCGTGCGCCGACGGGACGTGCGAGATCGAGGTCGCCGTGGGGGACATCGTGACAGTGCCGCAGAGGTACGGCCTCGGCCCGATCAAGGTGACGGCGATCACCGGCGAGGAGGTCGAGATGGTCGCGCCGCTGACGGGGTCGGGCTACAGCGTTTCGGGCTGTTCGGGTGGCGGTGGCGTGTCGTCCGAGGGCAGCGGCGGCGTCGGGCTGAGCTGCGGCGAGGGGCCCGCCGCGACCATCAACGACGCCATGAGCCTGAAGGTCGTCGAGATCCGCGAGAGCGCCGCTGTCCTCCGTATCGAACCTGCCGGGTGAGGCGCGTCCGGGCCGCCCCCGCCGTTGCTCGTCGGCCGGGTCGAGGTGACCTCGACTGGTCGCTACGGTGGACCATGCCCGAACTGGGCTGACGAGGACCGGGACACCAACAGGAGGGGCGCGCCATGCGGTTGGCCGCTGACGAGGGCGACATCAATACGATCATCGGGGGCATCGCCCCCGACTGGGGTCCCTTCGGGGCTCTCGGTACCGAGGCCAAGACGATGATCCAGGTGGTCATGGCGCTCGCCATCCTGATCTGTCTCGCGATCGCCATCTGGGGCGCGGCGAAGCAGCGGATCGGCGCCACCGCCCTGCGCGACACGTTCAGCGCCGAGCAGGGCAAGGGCCTGATCATCGCCGGGCTGACCGGCGTCTTCATCATCGGCTCACTCGGCACCGTGTTCACCATCGTCTACGGCATGGCCGTCTAGCCGGCCCCGATGGCACTGTCGCCCGTCGCGGCCGGCCCAGCACGGCCGGACGGGCGCTCGTCCGAGGGCCCGTCCGCGCTCAGGCCGCCTCCGACCCGAACTCGCCCGGGCGAGGGTGTTCTCACCGCGCCGCTCGACCCGCGTACGCACGGACGTCGGCGTCGGCGTCGTCGACCGCGGCTGCCAGCGCCGTCCGGGCGTCGTCGTGCGCGGCGTGGCGCAGCAGACCGAGTACGGCGGCCTTGCGCACGTCGGCGTTGGCGTCGCCCAGCAGTTCGGCGAGCGCGGACATCCCGTGGTCCGGCGCGGCGCCGCCGAGGGCGGTCGCGGCACCCGCGCGGACCTGCCAGGCCGGGTCGGTGAGCGCGGCCGTGACGCCGGCGAGGAGTCCGCCGGGGACGCCGAGGACTCCCAGGGCCTCCAGGGCCGCGGCTCGTACCAGGACGTCCGGGTCGTGGATCAGACGGCTCAGGGCGGCCGACGCGCCTTCGCCCGCTTCCACGGTCCGGTCCAGGTCGATGTGCTGGGCGAGGGCGGCGAGACCGCGCGCCACACCGACCCGAACCTCACGCGCGGCGTCGCCGGCCGCCCCGGCCAGGGCGTCGACCGCGTCGACCGAGACCAGGGCGCGTACGGCGGCCAGGCGCACCTCGGCCTCCGGGGCGGTCAGGAGCCCGGCGAACAGGGCGGCATCGCCGAGCCGCAGGGCGCGCAGTACGTCCAGGGCCGCGCTGCGGGCCGTCGGATCCGCCACCGTCAGGGCGGCGACCAGCGTGGCACGCAGCTCCGGTTCCGCCAGCAGGACTTCGGCCAGCTCGCGCAGCGACGACGCGGCCGCGGCCCGTACGTGTCCGTCGCTGTCCGCCAGGGCGGAGGCCAGGGCGGGCCCCGCTCCTGGCGGAGCCGTCTCGGTCAGCACCCGCACGGCCTCCAGGCGTACGGCGGCGTCCGGGTCCTTCAAGTAGGGCTCCAGTGCCTGGAGTTCGGGCTCCTCCTCGGTGAGGGCGACGAGTTCGAGGAGCCGTTCCCGGCTGGATTCAGAGGCGCCGTGCGTCGTACCGGTCGCAGGCGCGGCGCCGCCCTGCTCCGCGTCGGCCGCGGCCGGCGGTGCCTCTCGATGGCCCGCGATGGCCGTCGGCAGCGGATGCACCTCGCCCAGGTGCCGCGAGTCGCCGCCGACGGGGGTGAACTCCGTGACGGGAACGAGGTAGGGGGCGACGGGACGCGCCGTGAACTCCATCGCCCCGGCCGGGCCCTTGCGCAGGTCGAGGTGGTGCAGCCAGTCCGTGTCGTCCCGCTGCGGGTGGTCGAGGCGCTCGTGGTAGAGGCCCCAGCGGGACTCGGTGCGGGCGAGGGAGGACCGGGCCGCCATCTCCGCGCAGTCGCGGATGAACGAGACCTCCGCGCAGCGCATCAGCTCGTGCGGCGTCCGTGCCCCCATCTCGGCGATCTCGTCGCGCATCCGCTCGAAGTGCTCCAGCGCCAGGGAGAGCCGGGCGCCGCTCTTGGGCGGGGAGACGTAGTCGTTGACGAAGCGGCGCAGCTTGTACTCGACCTGGGGCTGAGCCGGGCCGTCGGGGTTGCGCAGCGGCCGGTAGACCAGCTCGTGGGCCTCGGCGAGCTGGTCGCGCGGCAGCTCGCCCTGGTACGCCGTGTACTGGGCGGCGTCCTCGCCCGCCAGGTCGCCGTAGACGAACGCCCCGATCATGTAGTTGTGCGGGACGCAGGCCAGGTCACCCGCCGCGTACAGGCGGGGGACGGTGGTGCGGGCGTGGTCGTCGACCCGCACGCCCGAGGCGGAGTGACCGCCGCACAGGCCGATCTCGGAGATGTGCATCTCGATGTCGTGGGTGCGGTAGTCGTGGCCGCGTCCGGAGTGGAAGGTGCCGCGGGTGGGGCGCTCGGTGGAGTGCAGGATGGACTCCAGGGCCGAGATGGACTCCTCGGGCAGATGGCTGAGCTTGAGGTAGACGGGACCGCGGTCGGAGGCGACCTCGGCGGCGAACTCCGCCATCATCTGCCCGGACCAGTAGTCGGAGTCGACGAAGCGCTGCCCGTGCCGGTTGACCTGGTAGCCGCCGAACGGGTTGGCTACGTAGGCGCAGGCCGGGCCGTTGTAGTCCTTGATGAGCGGGTTGATCTGGAAGCACTCGATGCCGGTGAGCTCGGCGCCCGCGTGGTAGGCCATCGCGTAACCGTCGCCCGCGTTGGTCGGGTTCTCGTAGGTGCCGTACAGATAGCCGCTCGCGGGCAGGCCCAGGCGACCGCAGGCACCGGTGGCGAGGATGACGGCACCGGCCCGCACGGTCACGAAGGCACCGGTGCGTGTGTTGAAGGCGGCGGCGCCGACCGCCTGGCCGTCGGCGGTCAGGACCCGCACCGGCATCAGCCGGTTCTCGATGCGGATCCGCTCGCGGTTCTCCCGCCGGCGCAGCTGCCGGTAGAGGACCTTCTTGACGTCCTTGCCCTCGGGCATGGGCAGCACGTACGAGCCCGAGCGGTGCACCTGGCGGACGGCGTACTCGCCGTGTTCGTCCTTCTCGAACTTCACCCCGTACGACTCCAGGCGCTGCACCATCTCGAAGCCCCGCGTCGCTGTCTGACGGACCGTCGACTGGTCGACGATGCCGTCGTTGGCGCGGGTGATCTCGGCGACGTAGTCGTCCGGCTCGGCGCGGCCGGGGATGACGGCGTTGTTGACGCCGTCCATGCCCATGGCGAGCGCTCCGGAGTGCCGTACGTGGGCCTTCTCCAGCAGCAGCACGGACGCACCGCGCCCTGCTGCGGTCAGCGCGGCCATGGTGCCGGCGGTCCCGCCGCCGATCACCAGGACGTCGCAGGTCAGCTCCTCGGCAGCGTCGAGGGCGGGGATCTCCGTCAGGAGCGCGGGAGTCATGGCAGGAATGCCTTTCAGGACGTACGGGGGCGGCCGGGGAGGCTGGGACGTGCGGGCGGGCCGGCGGGCCATCGGTTCGGGCGTAGGGAACCGGCCGGAGGAACTCGGGCTGTGCCGGGGCCGAGCGGCTCTCAGGGCGACGGGAGCCGGAGGGCTCCGGGCATACGGGGGCGATCAGCGCCCCTCGGCCGTCCGGGCTTGAGGCGATCTCCGGCCGTCCGGACCCGCGGCGCCCTCCGGCCGAGGTGGCCGAGGAACCCCGCCGGGCGGACGGCCGGGGCTCTCAGAAGGTGCGGGGGCCGAGCGATTCGAGGATGTCGTGGCGCAGCGCCACGGTCGCGGGGTCGTCGCGGGCGCCGCGGTCGCGGGGCCGCGGCACCGTCCGGACCCCGGTGACGCCGCCCGCGCCGAGCAGCGCGACCCGGTCGCCGAGGAACAGAGCCTCGTCCACGTCGTGGGTGACGAAGACCACGGTGGCGCCCGTCCCCTGGAGGACCTCCACCAGCAACTGCTGCATGCCGGCCCGGGTCTGGGCGTCCAGGGCGCCGAACGGCTCGTCCATGAGGACGGCGCGTGGCTGCCCGGCGAGGGCACGGGCGAGCTGGACCCGCTGCCGCTGGCCTCCGGAGAGGCGGTGCGGCAACTGGCGCTCCAGGCCGGTCAGTTGGACCCGGTCCAGCCACTCCTGCGCCCGGGCCCTGCGTTCGGCGCGGCCCAGCCCTCTGATGGCCAGCGGCAGTTCGACGTTCGCGCGTGCCGTGCGCCACGGCAGCAGCGCGTCCTCCTGGAAGACCAGGGCCCGGTCGGCTCCGGGGCCCGTGACGGGCTGCCCGTCCTGGGTGACCTGTCCGGCGAGCGCGGGCAGCAGCCCCGCCAGGGTCCGCAGCAGGGTGGACTTTCCGCACCCGGACGGGCCGACGACGGTCAGGATCTCGCCCGGGGCGGCTTCGAGATCCACCCCGTGCAGCACGACGGCGCCCGGCCTTCCGAGTTCCGCGCCGGTGACGCCGATACGCGCCCCCGGGGCGGGCAGGTCGGTCCGCGCGACGGCGGTGGCGATGTCCGTTTCGGTGGTCATGACGTGGCACTCCCCTCGCGCCGTGGCAGCCAGTGCGTCAGCCTGCGTCCCAGGAGCTCCACCACGGTGGAGGTCAGCCAGCCGAGCAGGCCGATGCTGACGATGCCGGTGAACACGCCCGGGTAGTCGATGACGGTGTAGTCCTGCCAGGTGCGGTAGCCGATGCCGTATTCGCCGGAGATCATCTCCGCCGAGATCACACAGATCCACGAGACGCCGATACCGACCGACAGTCCGCCGAAGATCCCCGGCAGTGCGCCGGGCAGCACCACGGAGGCGAGCACCCGCCACCGTCCGCCGCCCATGGTGAGCACCGCCTCCTCCCACACGGGGGCCAGTGCGCGCACCGCGTGCCGGGTGGCGACGAGCACCGGGAAGAAGGCGGCGGTGAAGGTGATGAAGACGATCCCCTGCTCGTTGCTGGGGAAGAGCAGGATCGCCACGGGTACCAGTGCGATGGCGGGGACGGGCCGCAGCACCTCCAGTACCGGCCCGACCAGGTCAGCCGCCCAGCGGGAGCGGCCGACGGCCACGCCCGCGGCGACGCCGAGCACCGCCGCGAGCAGGAAGCCGGTCACGATCCTGCGCAGACTGTCGATCACGTCCTGCCAGTACGCGCCGTCGCCGAGCCGCTGCCCGAACTCCCGGGCCACGTCGGTGACGGACGGGAACTGGTCGAAGCGCAGCCACAGTTGCACGTCGAGCGTGGTGAGCAGCTGCCACAGGGCGAGCGCCGCGATCAGCGACAGGGCGCGTACGACGGGCCGGAACCGGGCCGTGCGCCGGCCGGCGGTGGGTGGCGGCCCCGCGGACGCCTTCTTCGGCGGGGCGGTGACCGCGGTCATGACGCCTGCTCCAGTGCGGTGGTGTAGGAGACGGCGCGGGTGCCGGGGTGCGCCTGGGTGTAGGCGCGGGCGGCGGAGGCGGTGACGAAGGGCCGGAGCTCCTTGCCGTCCTGGACCCAGACGGCCCTGTCCGCGTACCAGCGGGTGCCGTTGGTGGCGTCCGGCACGTACGCTGCGCGCACCTCGTCCTTGTGCCCGGCGACGAACTTCAGCAGTGCGGTGGGTGAGCCGAACGGACGGGTGCTCTCCTCGCCCTTGACCCACACCTCGCTGCGTGAGGGCTCCGGGGCGGCGGCGAGCCGCTGGGCGTACTCCTTGCCGTAGACCCTCTTGATCGGGCCGTCGTCGACGAAGGAGTCGACGTCCACGTCGCCGACGAGCTTCGCCGAGCGCAGCACCGGTACGTCCTTCTTCAGCGCGGCGACAAGCTGCGGCTTGACGGCCGGGTCGAAGGTGGCGATGCCGCCGCTGCCGTTGTAGAGGTAGACGACCTCGGGGGGCAGTCCGGTGGCCTCGCCGACCTTCTGGGCAGCCTGCACGGGGTGTTCGTTCAGGTACCGCGTCGCCTCGATCTGCGCGGCGAGGAAGGCGTCCAGCACCTTCGGGCGCTGCTTGGCGAAGTCCTCGCGGACCGTCACTCCGTGGAAGGTGGGCAGGTTGAGTTCCGCACCGTCGTACAGGGCCTTCGCCTTGCCCTGGAAGGCGAGCAGCCCGGGCCAGGCCACGAACTGCGAGAGGGCGTCGACGCTGCCCGCCTGGAGGGCCGAAGCGCCCACGGCCGGCTGCTGGTTGAGCTTGCGGATGTCCTTCTCCGGGTCGAGCCCGGCGCGCTGCAACGCCCGTACGAGGGTCCCGTCGGCGGCCGAACCGACGCTGGTGGACACGTTCTTGCCCTTCAGGTCCTTCAGTGAGCCCAGCTTGGACTGCGGGGCCGTCACCACGGTGTTGAGGGCGCCTCGCAGGTTGTAGCCGGTGACCGACACGAGCCGGGTGGGGCGGTTCAGCTGCTTGCCGCGGGCGGCGTTGATGAGCAGCGGGAAGTCGCCCATCGACCCGATGTCGATCTTCCCCGCGGTCATCTGCGCGGTGATGGGCGCGCCCGTGGCGTAGTCCTGCCACTCGACCTTGTACGAGATGCCGTCCCGCTTGCCCTGGGCGGCGAGTTCGCGCTCGAAGTAGCCGAGGGAGCGCAGCAGGGTGCCGGCGGTGACGGTGTTGATGGTCTTGGACTGGTAGCCGACGGTGACGGTGACGTGGGTGGCGTCGCCGGCGGACGCGTCGCCGCCGCAGCCGGTGACGAGGGTGCCGATCAGGGTGGCCGCGAGGAGGGCGGCGGGAGTCGTGCGTTTCATCCGGACGGCGCGCTTCATCGTGCTCGTGTGTTTCATCGCTTCCATCGCGAGTGTGCCTTTCACCGCAGCAGGTAGGGCATGTTGACCGTGACGGCCCCGGTGGGGCAGCGGGCGGCACAGGGGCCGCAGTACCAGCACTCGTCGACGTGCATGTACGCCTTGCCGCTGTCGGGGTTGATCGCCAGGGAGTCCAGCGGACACATGTCGACACAGAGCGTGCAGCCGTCGATGCACTTCGACTCGTCGACGGTCACGGGCACGTCGGCCCGCTGGGGCACCAAGGGCATGGCTGTCTCCAGTGAGGTACTGCTGGGGTGAGGGAAAACGCTGCGCGGATCGCGGGCGTGTCAGGGGGAACGGCGCGGCATCGCGCTCAAACGGAACGGCGCAGGAGCCCGTTCATCGTGATCCGGTCCCCGCGGAACCGGATGAACTCCAGGTCCACGGGCCGGCCGTCGCACAGATGGGTGAGGCGCTCCAGCATCAGCACGGCGGTGCCGCGCGGTGCCTGGAGCACGGTGGCGGAGTGCGCGTCGGCGTTGACGGCTTCCAGGGTGATCTCGGCGTGCCCGAGCGGTTGTCCGGTGATCTGCTCCAGCAACCGGAAGACGTCGGTGTTCTCCAGGTCGGCGCCGACGAGTTCGCTGCCGATGTCCAGCGGCAGATAGGTGAGATCGAGGGAGAGCGGCAGCCCGTTCAGCTTGCGGAGCCGCTCGATGTAGAGGACGTCGGTGCCGGTGGGCAGCCGCAGTCGCTCGGCCACGGGTGCGGGCGCGGCGACGGGCCCCATGGTCCGTACCTCGTTGCTGACCCGGCCGTGTTCCCGCAGGGTCTCCGCGAGTCCCATCAGCCGGTCGAGACCGTGCGCGTACTTCTCGGCGACGACGACGGTGCCGACGCCGGGCAGCCGTTCGACGAGCTGCTCGGCCCGCAGCAGGTCCAGTGCGTGCCGGACGGTGTTGCGGGACACCTGGTACTCGGCCGCGAGGACGTCCTCGTGAGGCAGGGCGCCACCGGGAAACCCCCCGGTCAGGACGAGGTGCCGCAGCAGGTCCGCGAGCTGGCGCGCCCGGTCGGCACGCAGTCGCCGACGGCGGGCTGCGGCGAGCGGCGCGGTGTGCTCGCGGGTTCGTTCGGCTGGCATGCGGTGACCATACCGACGGTTCCCACTCAATGGTGTTGCTGAATCATTGCGCCACCTGAGTCCCCTTCACCTGACCGCTGACCTGCTCTTTCCCTGGGCTTCGAGGCGGTTTCGCCACTATGCCCGCAAGCTGGGCGTCAGGTACGGACGGTCCGCGGCCGCCGCACGGGCCCGGGAGAGGGAGTCCGCTCACATCGTCATGAACCCGATGAGCTCTACACATAAAGAAGAAATAAGCGCAGAATGGGCCTAGGCGGCGCCAACCGCACACCGCACCAGACGCGGTCAGGCCTGCGAGTCAAAGGAGACGAGTCATGGCCAACGTCTCGCCCACCAGAGGTGACATCACAGCTCACCCTGATGTATCCGAAATGCGGGATCGCTACGCCCGCATGCTCGGCGGTCGTGATGTGGCGCTCGTGGACGGACCGGTGTTCCTGCTCGGTCTGTACTGCGCCGTATCCCCCTGGATACTCCACTACACGACGAGCCAGCCCGCACTCGTGACCCACAACCTGATCATGGGCATCGCGATCGGCCTGCTGGCCCTCGGATTCACCCGGGCTCCGGAACGCATGTACGGCCTGAGCTGGGCCTTCTGCGCGATGGGAGTCTGGATGATCATCGCGCCGTGGATCGTCGGGGACAGCCCGGACGCCGGCGTCGTCGTGAACAACATCATCATCGGCGCGCTGGCCGTGTGCCTGGGCCTGCTGTGCGCCGGTACGGCGGCGAAGAGCACCCCGAGGCCGTAGCGCCACCCGGGAGAGGAGACTCGCCGGCCGGTCCGCACCCGCGGGCCGGCCTTCCCTCTGTCCCTCCCCCTCCGTCTCCCCTTCGGCACCCGGGTTCAGCGGGTCGGCATCAGCCACGGCTCCTGCGGCAGGACATGGCCGGTCTCCAGCAGCGACTTGAGGTTGGACAGCACGGCCGGCCAGCCGGACGACACGTCGGCGCGGGCGCTCTCGTCCGGCAGGTCCTCGTGGGTGACCGTGAGCCGGACGATCTCGGCGTGCCGCTGGATGTCGAAGGTGACCCTGGAGTACTTGTCCTCCTGCCCCTCCTCGTCCGGCGCCACCCAGGTGGTGACCAGACGGCCCGGCCGCTCGCTCTCCACGACGGTGCCGACCACGTCGGCGATGCCCGAACCGTCGGTGCGGACGTGCTCCCAGCGGGAACCGGCCCGCCAGTCCGAGACGTTGCTGTGGCCCCAGTAGGCGGCCGTCAGGTCGGCGTCGGTGAGCGCGTCCCAGACCTTCTCGGGCGTGCTCTCGATGTAGGTGACGTACACGAAGGTGGGCTTGTCGGTCATGGCTTCCTCAGCTCGTCGTTTCACGGCCCCGAGCACACGCAGGCGCGGGCTCTCGAACTTGTCGATCCACCGCTCCTGGATCTCGTGCAGCGGGACCGGATTGAGGTAGTGCAGCTTCTCCCGCCCCCGCCGCACCGTGCCGACCAGGTTGGCGGCCTCCAGGACGGCCAGATGCTGGGTCACCGACTGGCGGGCCATGCCGCTACCGGCGCACAGCTCACCCAGCGTCTGGCCGTTGTCCTCGTGCAGCCGGTCCAGGAGACGTCGGCGCGTCTCGTCGGCCAGCGCCTTGAAGACCTTGTCCATCCCGGAGCCACTGTCTGATCGCACACTCAACGTTATGCAGGCAATTGCCTGCATGTCAATCCGTGCAGTTTTTCCCTTTTGACCCATATATGCCGAACGACTGTTACATGACGTATGGGAACCCTTGACGGACGGTCCGTAGCGTCGAACGCGTCGGAACGAACCCCATCGAAGGAACGACTCACTGATGCGTGCTCCCCGCCCCCTGCGCACCGCCCTCGTCGCCGCCGGTGTCACCACCGCGCTGGGCATCTCGGCAGCCGGCGCCTTCGCCGTCGTCGCGCCCGCCACCACGTCCGGCGCGACCCCGGCCGGCCACACCGAGGCCAAGCGCGTCCACGTGAAGACGGTGCAGCTCGCGGACCACGTCAGCCGGTTGAAGGTCTACAAGACCGGCAAGGACCGCTACGAGGCGGAGATCTGGGCCGAGGGCCAGAGGTACGGAGCCCTTTACACCCAGGGCAGGGCCGCGTACGCCCAGCACAACGCGCTGCACATCACCCTGCACCCGGACGGCGAGGTCACGTCCTGGATCGAGCGGGCCAAGCCCCGCCCCGAGTCGGTCGTCAAGCGTGTCCTGGTCGACACGGTGACGCTGGCGGACGGGGCGACGAAGGCGAAGCTCTACCGTGTGGCCCCCGACCGCTACGAGGCCGACATCCTCGCGGACGGCGTACACCTCGACACACTCGTCACCGACGGCCACCGCGCCGCCCGCGGCGAGAACAACGGACTGCACGTCGTCCTGCGGCCGGACGGCCGGCTGACCTCCTGGTTCGACGCGGCCCCGACAGCCTGACCGGCCCCGCGCACGCGCGTGCGCGGCCTCGGGGACGTCAGGCATCAGGGGCGCCGCAGGCGGGCCTCAGGGCAGAAAGAACCCCAGCTCGCGCCGGTGTTCAGCCACCCAGGCGTAGGCGTTGCGCACCTCGTCCACCACACCGCGTTCCCGCAACCCCACCATGGCCGGCTCTCCCCGCACGGCGCCGGCCACGATGCCCCTCCAGCAGCGGTCCTGCCACCACAGGATCACGTCGACGAGCCCCTCGCTGCCGCTTCCCGGCCCGTACGCGTCGCAGACGAGCGCGATCCGCCGGGCCGTCTCGAAGACGTCGGTGACGCCCGGTCCCAGGTCGAGGTACTGCCAGCAGACATGGGCGAGGTCATGGACACGCTCACCCGGCGCGGCCAGGTCCCAGTCGATGAGGGCGCTCGCCCACCAGTCGGCGCCGTCCATCGCGTAGACGGTGTTCCTCGGGGCGAGATCGTTGTGGCACACGACGTCCTGGTCACCGGCCAGCGGCGTTCCGTGTGTCATGTCGTGGAAAGCGCGGACGAGTTGAGCGACCCGCACGAGCCCCGCGTCCGTACCCGCCGCGGCCCGCTCCCGAGGAGTGACGGCCGTACGCCCCTCCAGGTAGCCGAACACCTCCCGGCCCCGCTCGTCGGTCCCGATGTACCGCGGGGCGCCTTCCCACCCCCGGCGCTCGAAGTGCGTGAGCAACTCCCGCACATAGCCCGACCGTTCATGCGGCGGACGCCGTACGGTCGACCCGACCCGCACGACCTTGTTCACCGCTCCGCCCCCGAGCAGCCGCTCCGCCATCCGCACCTCCGCGCTCGCACCGGTCCGAAACCACTCGCCAAGCATGCCCTCGCCCGAGCACGCTTCCCGCATGGATCATGCGGAGGTACTGCTCATCGGGGGAAGAGCCGGGGTCGGCAAAACCACCGTCGGCTGGGAGGTCTCGGCCCGGCTGCGGGCCGCGCGCGTCGCGCACGCGGTGATCGACGGCGACTTCATGGGAGCCGTCCATCCGCCACCTCCCGGCGACCCGCACCGAGCGGACATCACGGCCCGGAACCTGGCTGCCGCGTGGGGGAACTACGCCGAGCTCGGATACCGGCGCCTCGTCTACACGAACACCGTGGCGGTGCTCGACGACGCCGCGCCCATGTTCCGCCGGGCCATGGGAGACGGCGTACGTCTCGTACGCGTGCTGCTCACCGCCACCGACGAGACGGCCGAGCAGCGCCTGACCGGGCGCGAGCTGGGTTCCGAGTTGGCGCACGAGGTGCGCGGCAGCGCGCGCAAGGCCCGGCTCCTGGAGGAGCGGGCGCCCGCGGACGTGGTGCGCGTGGTCACCGACGGCCGCGCGGTGATCGACATCGCCACCGAGGTGGTGGCCGCCACCGGGTGGGCCACCGGCCGGTGTGAAACCACCGGTTGAGGCGGAACGGACTGTCCCTCCCTCCAGGGGGAACTCGAACCCGTGCGGGGACAGGAGGAAGAGGGGCGAAATGGAGATCTCCGGCATCATCAGTGCCATTGTGATCGGCGTCGTCATCGGTGTGCTCGGACGTCTCGTGGTGCCGGGACGTCAGCGCATCGGGGTCCTGTGGACCATTCTCGTCGGCATCGTGGCCGCGCTCATCGGTTCGGCGATCGCCGCCGGGCTCGACGTGGCCGACACCGACGGCGTCGACTGGGTCGAGTGGCTCATCCAGATCGGCCTCGCCGCCTTGGGCGTCGTCGCACTGGACCGGGCGAAGGCACGCCGCTGACGCCTTGACCGCTGACACGAACCGAGGACACGAGAGAACCGAGAGGACGGCGTGACGTTCAGATGAGTCCCGCGGCGGCCCGCATCGCGGCGAGGCCGTCGCGGGCCGCCGGGTGGACGGGCGTCCAGCCGAGTTCCCGCTCCGCCTTCACCGTGGAGACCCGCAGCGTCGACGCCATCGCGGCGTGCGCGTACGACATGGGCCGCATCAGCCACAGCGGTACGGTCATCGGCTTCGGCAGCCCGAACTCCTCGGCCACACAGCGGACATGGCTTCCGAAGCCCATCGGGGTGCGGTCGGCGATGTTGTACGCCTGCCCTGGACGCCCGCGCTCGACGGCGGCGACGACCGCGCGGGCGGCGTCGGTGAGCTCGATCCAGGGCAGGACCCGGCCGTGGTCGGGGGTGACGGGCAGTTGCCGCTTGCGCAGCATCGGCAGCAACGCGTCCGTGCCACCGGGGCCGTAGAACAGGCCGAAACGCAGGGCGATGCCTTCCAGCCCTTCGGAATCGAAGGTGAGTTGCTCCTTGACCCGCATCCCCGCGAGGTGCCGCTCCAGCTCCGGGGTGCGGCCGCGCGGGCCGAAGGGGGCGTCCTCGGTGATCATCTGGCCGCCGTGGTCGCCGTAGCCGTAGCCGAAGACCATCGACTCGGCCACGAAGCGCCGGGCGCCGGTGGCCTGCGCGGCCTCGATCAGATGCGGGGTGCCGTCGGTGCGCAGCGCGTTGGTGGCGTGCATGTCGCGGTGCCGCATGGGCGGCTTGCGCAGCGCGGTCGCGGCGTGGATCACCGTGTCGAAGTGGTGGCCGTCGACAGCACGCAGCAGGGCGTCCCTGTTCATCAGGTCGGCCTGGACGTCGTTGCGCGGCCCACGGCCGAGGCCGGTGACCCGGTGGCCCGCCTCGGTCAGGGCACGGGTGATGTGCCGGCCGAGGACACCGCCGGCCCCCGCGAGGAGGATGCTGCGGCTGGGGCCGCTTCCATGGCTCTCGTTCGTCGTCATACCACTGCGACGAGTCGGGAGGGCGCGGATGTGACATACCGACGGGGTGGGCCTTCTACGGCGTGTACCCGTAGGGCGTCGTCGTGGTCAGGGGCTCGAAGCCCAGCCGCTCCAGGATCGGCCGGCTCGTGTGCATGGCGTCGACCTGGAGGTACCGGTAGCCGCGGTCCGCTGCGGCACGGGCGCGGTATGCGACCAGGGCACGGTAGATGCCGCGGCCCCGCCAGCCCTCGACGGTCCCGCCGCCCCACAGCCCGGCGAACCGCGTCCCCGGCACGAGTTCCATCCGGGCGGAGCTCACCGGGGTGTCCCCGGCCAGCGCGACGACCGCGACGACCGTGTCCGGGGCAGCCGCGAGCTGGGCGAGCAACTGGTGCCGCCACCGCGTGCCGTCCGCGCCGAAGGCCTTCTCGTGCACCTCCGCGACGAGATCGACTCCCGCCCGGTCGGTCACGGGAAGGACGCGGATGCCGTCCGGCGGCCCGGCGTCCAGGGTCAGGCCGGCGACCTCGCCGACCATCAGCGTCTCCTCGGGCTCGGCCGTGAAACCGGCGTCCCTGAGCCGCCGTCCGAGGTCCACCGGGAGGTCATGGCCGTAGAGCTTCCACTCGAACGCGCGCTCCAGCCGGGAGAAGTGGGCGATCTGTCCGGCGATCGCCTCGTCGGCGCCCGTCTCGTCCAGGCCGGACCAGACGACGCCGTTCCAGCCGTGTGCGGACGACACCTGGCGCACGACCGGGCCGACCCGCTCGACCAGGGCGCCGGGGCTGTCCGGCCGCGCGCCTTCACGCATCTCCCGGTCGAAGAGGGCGAGCACCGCGGCATGATCCATGGGAGCACCCCATCACCGGCCCACCCGCACGACAAGTCGTTTACGACCGCACCGCGCCCTCCCCGGCCTCCGGTCGCACGGCCGCCAGGTACCCGCGCAGCCGGTCGCGGTTGCGGGTCAGACACTCGATGCGGGCCTGGATGCGGTCGATGTGGTCCTGGAGCAGGGCTGTCGTGTCCGGGGTGAGGTGCTCGGCAGGCAGCAGGATCTGGTCGGGGCCGGACAGGTACGGCAGGATCGCGCGGATCATCTCCGTGGTCAGGCCCGAGTCGAGCAGTCCCCGGATCTGCTGGACGGCCTGGGACATGCGACCATGCTCGAACCCTCACATCAGTGTGAAGGCAAGGGCGATCTCCGCGCACACCTTCCGAGGCAGGGGTCGTACAGCCTGACCTTCGCCGCGCGGGTCGTGGCCGGGCTGATGGGCGGCACGCTGTGGGCGATGCTCGTCGGCTACGCGGCCCGGATGGTGCCGGCCGCGCGGCGTGGCCGGGCGATCGCGATCGTGCTCGCCGGGATCACGCTCGCCCTGTCGCCGGGCGTGCCCGCCGGGACCGCGCTCGCTCAGGCGCTCGGCGTTCGGCGCGCTGGCCGGGCCGGCGGTGTCGCTGGTGGGCTGGGTGTGGTGGCGGGTGCCGGGGTTCCCGGGCGAGCCGCCGGGCGCGGGGCTGCCGCTCCACCGGGTGGCCGCGCTGCCGGGCGTCTCGACCGTGCTGTCCGTCACGCTGTTCCTGTTGCTGGGCCACCAGGTGATGTACACGTATGTAGCCCCGTTCACGGCGCATGCCGGGTTCGGTCGCACGGGGCTGGTGCTGCTGGTGTTCGGGGCGGCCACGGTTGCCGGGATCTGGGTGACCGGGGTCCTGGTGGACCGGCGTCTTCGGGCGACCCTGCTGGGCGCGCTCGCCCTGTGCACGGCGGTCATGCTCGCCCTCGGTCTGGGCGCCGGAACGCCGGCGGTGCTTCTCGTCTCCGTCGCGCTGTGGGGCGTCGCCTTCGGCGGGGCGCCCACGCTGATCCAGACCGCCCTGGTGGACGCCTCGGGCCCCGCGCACGCCGATGTGGCCACCTCCTTGCAGACCACGGTCCACAACGCGGGGATCGCGGCGGGTTCCCTCACCGGTGGTCTGGCCCTGGACCGCCTGGGTGCGGGCGCCCTGCCGTGGACCGCGCTCCCCTTGATCGCGGGCGCCTTCGCCATCGTGGGCCTCGGCCGCGTGCACGCCTTTCCGGCCGTACGTCGGCGAACCTAGGGTGGGGCAGGGAGGATCGCGCCGCGAGGAGGCCGTACAGGATGGTCGTGAAGGACAGCGAACTGCCGTATCTGCGCCGCTGCGTCGCGCTCGCGACCGAGGCGCTCGAGGCCGGGGACGAGCCGTTCGGGTCGGTGCTGGTGGGGGCGGACGGCGAGGTTCTCGCGGAGGACCACAACCGGGTCGCGGCGGGCGACCGCACCCGGCACCCCGAGTTCGAGCTGGCGCGCTGGTCCGCCGCCCGCATGACGCCCGAGGAGCGGGCGGCCGCGACGGTGTACACGTCCGGCGAGCACTGCCCGATGTGCGCGGCGGCGCACGCCTGGGTGGGCCTGGGGCGCATCGTGTACGTCGCCTCGTCGGAGCAACTGACCGCATGGCTGGCCGAGTTGGGGGTGGCGTCCTCGCCGGTCCGACCGCTGCCGATCCAGGATGTCGCGCCGGGCGTGGCCGTGGAGGGCCCGGTACACCAGCTCACGGAGGACGTCCGCGCGCTGCACTTCCGGTTCCACGGGCGGCGGACCTGACCCGAGACCCCTAGCCGAGCTCCAGCGTGGTGACGCCGAAGACGCGCTCCTGGGTGTACGGCCGCACCGGGCCCGTATACATACGGGCGGTTTCGAAGGAGGGCGTGAGACCGGCCGCCTCGGCGAGAGCGACCCCCGCCGGGTTGGTCTCGGGCACGTCGATGGCCACCGGGCGCCCGGCCGCCTCGGCGGTCAGGGCGGCGAACAGCGCCCGGGCGTCCTCGGCGGTGTCGGCGAAGAGCGGGCCGATGCGCGGGCAGTCGTGGCCGGGGCGGACCACTCCGTAGCCGGTGACGCGGTCGCCCACCCGGCGGACCACGGCGTGGTGTCCGGGGCTGGTGAGCCAGTGCGCGAGGAAACGGGGGCGGTCGGCCGGCGTGCAGGTGGCGTCGTACGCGGTGATGTCCTCGACGTCCTCGGGACGTACGGCCCGGACGTCCGCCGGTACCCGGGCGGTGGGCGCGGTTCCGGTGAACCGGACGGTCCGGTGGGCGGACTCGAAGCCCGAGCGCCGGTAGTTGTCCTGCTGGGCGACGACCCCGTCGAGGCCGACGGTGCGGTTTCCGGCGTGGGCCAGGGCTGTCTTCCAGGTGGTGAGGCCGTGGCCGCGGCCGCGCAGGTCGGGGCGGACCAGGTAGTGGCCGAGGAAGGCGTAGTCGGAGCCGTAGGTGACGACCGAGATCGCCGAGACGACTTCGCCGTCGATCCGGCCGAGGAAGAAGCCGTCGGGATCCTGCGCGAAGAACGCCGGTGCGTCGGCGAGCCCCGGATTCCAGCTCTCGTCGGCGGCCCATCCCTTGATGACCGACCAGTCGTCGAGACCGGCGCGAGTGACGACGAGGTCTTCGGGGGCCGGAGAGGCCATGAGTGCGCTCCATTCTGTAGGGGGTCACGTGCGCACGGTGATCGACCGTGCACGCGGCATCCTTTCGGATCTTCGCGGCGGGCGTCACGGCGTGATCAAGCCGTTGAGGCGCACGCCGGGGGCGTGACGCGACGCCTGCGCGCATGACGAAGGCCCCACCGACCGCCCGGTGGGGCCTTCGTGCCGCGCTCCTGGCGCGGGTCAGCGCACCGCCGTCGGGCGGAAGCGCCGGTACAGGACGGCCCCGCCCAGCACGAGAGCCGTGCCGCCCACAGCGGCGGCGAGGCTCTGGTCCGCTCCCGTGTGGGCGAGCGAGGCCTCGGGCCCTCCTTGCGGGACGGGTGCGGGCGGCACCGGGCGCGGCTGGTGCGCCCTGGGCGGTGCGGACGGCTCAGGCGTCGGCCTGGTGGTGTCGGTAGGGACGTCGCCGGGGCCGTTCACCGACTCGTTGCCGGTCGCCGGATTGCCGACACCGACGACGTTCACGCTGTTGCCGCTGATGTTCACGGGGATGTGAACCGGGAGCTGGACGACATTGCCGGACGCGAGGCCCGGCGAATCCTTTCCGCTCCCCTCGGCCGAGGCCCCGCTCTGCGACGCGGCGCCCGGCTTGCCACCGCCGTCCTTGTTGGCGCACGTATTGCCCGTGGCCGGGTTGAGCAACCCCACCACGTTCACGGTGTTCCCGCACACGTTCACCGGGACGTGCACGGGGAGCTGAATCGTGTTGCCGGCCAGCAGCCCCGGCGAGTCGGCCGCGGCGCCGTCCGCCGCGGAATCGGCGTACGCCGGCAGCGTCACAGCCATCGCGCCCGAGGCGGCGACGGCGATCACACCGTATCGGGTAACCCGTCTCATAGGTTCCCTGCCTTCCAGACATGGTCGCGGGCACTCACCCGCACCGGATAAAACGCAGGCGAACCATCCGAGTTATGGCTTATCGGCCATTCACCCCATCGAGCGTCAGGGTTGTCGAACTAGCGGTAAAAACTTCCGATGGCCGGGCGAGGGCGCGGGCCAGGGCGGGCCCGGCGCTCCCGCATCTCCGGAGGCGTTCGTTCCGGGGCCCGCCTATCGTGGGCGAGGACGCCGCTCACGGTCCGCGACGGGCGTCCCTGGAGGCAACGATGTCGGCCCACCTGTCACCGCGGCCCACGCTGCGGCGCTGCGCGGTCATCGGCGCGGCCGGCCTGGTGCTGCTCGGCACGGGGCTGACGGCGACCAAGGACAACGCCGATCCCGACCTCAGCCGCTTCTACGAGCAGAAGATCACCTGGGCGAAGTGTCCGGGCGAGGAACTGCCGAAGGATCTTCAGTGCGGCAAGGTCACCGTCCCCCTCGACTACGCCCACCCGGGGGCGGGGACGCTCGACCTGGCACTCGCCCGCTTCCGGGCCACGGGTGAGAAGCGGGGCTCGGTACTGCTGAACTTCGGCGGGCCGGGCGGTGCCGGCGTCCCCGAGTTCGTCGCCGGGGGCAAGGACTTCATGGAGCTGACGGACGGCTACGACATCGTGACCTTCGATCCGCGCGGTGTCGGCCGGTCCTCGCCGGTCAGCTGCGGCGACGCCAGCCTGCCGGACGACAGCACGGAGATCAGCCGCGATCCGCAGGCCGTCCTCGACGACCTGAAGAAGGCGGCCGCCACGTGCGCCCGCAACTCGGGCCCGGTGCTCCCTCACATCGGCACGGTCAACGCCTCGCGTGACATGGACGTGATGCGCGCGGCGGTCGGCGACAAGAAGCTCAACTACCTGGGTTTCTCCTACGGGACGCGGCTCGGCGCCGTGTACGCCGCCCAATTCCCCGACAAGGTCGGCCGGTTCGTGCTCGACGGCGTGGACACCCTGACCGAACCGCTGACCGAGCAGGAACTCGCGAGCGCCCGGGGGCAGCAGAAGGCACTGGACGAGTTCATCAACTGGTGCGTCAAGGACATCGCCTGCCCGTTCGGGCAGGACGCCCGCGAGGCCCGCAAGCACGTCGTACAACTTGTCGACTCACTGGACCAGGACCCGGTGCCGTCGGCCTTCGGCGAGCCGTTCACCGGACAGGACCTGGTCGCCGCCCTCGGACAGGGGCTCTACAGCGAGGACCTGTGGCCCCTGCTGGAGCGGGCCCTGGCCGCGCTCGTCGAGGAGGGCGACACGCACGCCATCGAAGCGTTCGCCACCGGCGGGGCCGCGCCCCTGGGCCGCGATGAGACCGAGGAGCCCGACGGCGGGCTCGTCGACGAGCAGGACATCCCGCTCGACAACCTGTCCGCGGCACTGATGGCGATCAACTGCGCGGACGACCCCGACCGCCCCACCGGCGAGCAGATCATCGGCGATCTCGACCGGCTGACCGCGGAGTTCGACGAGGCGTCGCCGGTCTTCGGGTCCTACCGGCTCAACGGGGTGCTGCTGTGCTACGGCCGCCCGAAGGGCACGGACTACATCCGCGACGACGTGAAGGACGTGGACACGCCGAAGATGCTCCTCGTGGGCACGCGTGGCGATCCGGCGACGCCGTACCGCTGGACCGAGGAGACGGCCGAGCGCCTCGGCTCGTCGGCCGTCGTCCTCGACAACAAGGGCAGCGGTCACACCGGGTACGCGTCCTCCAAGTGCGTGCACCGCAAGGTCGACACCTTCCTGCTGTACGGCACGCTCCCGCCGGACGGCAGCTCGTGCGGGCCCGAGGACGACCGCGACTAGGGCCGCGACCGTGGACTGGATTGCCCCTAATGCCCGATCGGTGAATCAGTCCTATCGTGCTGTTATGGAGCACGCACTCAGTCCCACCACCCTCACCGAGCTGCGGCGCCCGCGCCCCTATCCGGCCGTGTCCGTGCTGACGCCCACACATCGCCGAGAGCCCTACCGGGCCCAGGACCAGGTCCGGCTGCGCAATGTCGTGGCCGAGGCCAAGAAGCAGCTGGAAGCCGATCCCTCGGTCACCCGCGAGCGACGGGCGGATGTCGGGCGACAGCTCGACCAGGCCCTCGCCGAGGTCGATCTCACCTATGCCGAGGACGGCCTGGTGATCTTCGCAGCCCCCGGCGAGCACCAGGTGTGGTCGCTCGCCCGAACCGTGCCCGAGCGCGTGGTGCTCTCGGACACCTTCCTGACCCGCAACCTCGTCTCCGCACAGGCCGCCGAGCGGCCCTACTGGGTGCTCTCGGTCTCGCCCGACCGCGTCACCCTGTGGAACGGCAGCCTGGACCGCGTCGCCGCGGCGCGCATCGGCGGCTTCCCGCTGACGCGACCCGTCGAGAACTTCGACGCCGAGCGCCGGGAGCGGATCGGCGACAATCCGAGCACGTTCCGCGACGAGGGCACGCGCCACTTCCTCAAGGACGCGGACTCCGCCATGAGCGCGATCCTCCGGGGCAACCCGCGGCCGCTGTACATCACCGGTGAACCGGCGGCGCTGTCCCTGCTGGACGAGATCGGCGGCGTCACCAAGGAGGCGGTGCACATCCCGCACGGCGGACTCGCGCACGGCACGCGCGAGGCGGTGTGGCAGGCGATCCAGCCGCTGATCAGCGCCGAGGACCGCAGGAACACCGACGCCGTGGGCCGGGAACTGGTGTCCGCGCGCGGCCGCAAGGCGTTCGCGGCCGGCGTCGACGAGGTCTGGCGCAGCGCCCGCGAAGGCCGGGTACGGCTGCTGGCCGTCGAGGAGAACTACCGCATCGCCGTGCGCGGCGAGGACGGCGGCCATCTGATCCCGGCCGAGAGCGGCGAGCTCGACGCCCGCGAGGACATCGTGGACGAGATCGTCGAGCAGTGCCTGGAGACCGGCGCCGAGGTCCGCTTCGTACCGGACGGCACGCTCGACGACGCCCAGGGGATCGCGGGAGTGCTGCGGTACTGACGCCGAAGCGGCGAGGAGGCACGGCAGCGCCACTGTCGCCTCCTCACACGCCGCCGAAGAGCGCGCTCAGCCCCCGCTCCACGACCGCGCCGAGGTCCTCCTCACCGGCCCCGACGATCGCATACGTACGCAGCAGGAAACGGTTCAGGGCCGCGGTGTCGAACTGGAGCAGGGCCATGCCGTACGGCGAGTGCAGCTCCACGACCGTACGCTCCTGGCCGCACGGCCAGATGTGCACGTCCCCGTCCCCGGCCGGCCCGCGCAGCCCCGTCTCCAGCAGGGTGCGCGCGAAGGTCCAGGTGGCCCCCTTGCCGTCGAGGGAGACGTCGCCCGGGAAGTCGACGTACACCGCCAGCGGGTCCGTGGAGGCGTAGCGCAGCGTGGCGGGAACGGAGAGTTCGCGCTCCTCGCCGGTGATCAGACGGGCCCGGGCGGGCTGCTCGAGGGCGATGTCCATGGGCGGTCTCTCCCCTGCGGGTCGGCGGTCGGACGGTTTTTGCCGCTGTGCCTTTACGACCCCACAGACGCCCTTTGCATGACAGCGAAGCGGATATCATTTTTGTGACCTGCATCACTGTCGGGTAGTGCAACCCCGCGCGCGGTACCCGTCGCCGCCCCACCCCTAGAACATTCGACCGTCGAACACTCGAATGGCAGCCGTACAATCGCCTCGCCAGACCACCAAATCGCGTATACCGCCTACGACTTGGCCCGTTCATCGACGTACGTCATTCGCACGGGACGACCCCTCCTTGAAGACTCTGGCATATGCCAGACGCACCACCGTATCGGGTGTTGCCAAATCCCTTACAGCGCGTCGCGGGCTGTGCGACAGTCGTAACGGTCCTTCCGTCAGCCTTGGTCGAACCGTCCCCGCATCGGAGTGCGTCATGCCGCCCCATCTCTCTGCGGACCGCCCCGCCGCTCAGCCGCCCGGACGCGGCTCGGTCGACGCGCTCATCACGCAGACGCGACAGCTCAAGGGCGACGTCGACGCCGTGCGGCGGGACACCCAGAGCGACGCCGCGGACCCGCAGGAGCGGTGGCAGCGAGCGCTGTGCGACCTCGCGCTGCACCAGCTCAACGACCTCGACGAGCATCTGGCGCAACTGCGGGACGGCCCGTCCCCCGCCTCCCCGGCCCCCGCGGCCCCGCCCGCCGACCGGGCCGTGCCGCCCGCTCCGCGGCGCGGCTCGCTGCTCAGCCGGGTCGGCAGCGCGGAGTGGAACCTGCTGACGGACGAGGCCAGTTGGTCCGGAGAGCTCTACGAGATCCTCGGGCGCGATCCCGCCGCTCCGCCGCTCACCCTCGACGAGCTGCCGTCCCTGGTGCTCGACGAGGACCGGCCGAAGCTGACGGCGATGGTCACCGACTGCCTGATCGACGCCAAGCCCATCGACGGCGAGTTCCGGATCCTCCGGCCGGACGGCGAGGTCCGGACCGTGCACATGATGGGCGAGCCCGTGCTCGACACTGACGGCAGCACCGCCTCGATGTGGGCCGTGCTGCGGGACGTCAGCGAACTGCGCCGCAGCCAGCGCACGGTGAGTGAGACCCGTGACTCGCTCCAGCGCCACCGGCACCACGCGCAGAGCGAGCGCCGGCTCGCGGTCGAGTTGCAGGAGGCTGTGCTGCCGCCGTGGCGCGGCTCCCTGCGGCTCCCGCACCAGGGCCCGAAGACGCTGGATCTCGCGGCTCGCCATCTGTCGTCGTCGACGAGCGCGCTGATCGGCGGCGACTGGTACGACGCCTTGGAACTGGCCGACGGGGCAACGCTGTTGAGCGTCGGCGATCTCACCGGGCACGGAGTCGCCGTGGCCTCGGGCATGGCGACCCTGCTGGGCGCCGTGCGCGGCATGGCGATGGCCGGCACCCAGCCGGGGCAACTGATGTCCTGGCTCAACCAGTTACTCGACGCCACCGTCCAGCCGGCCCTCGGCAGCGCCGTCTGCTGCCGCTACCGGCCCGAGACCCGCACCCTGACCTGGGCGCAGGCCGGACACCCCGCCCCGCTACTGTTCCGCGACGGGACGGGGCGCAGGCTGGACACGCCGGACGGCGTCCTGCTCGGCGCCACCTCGGGTGCCGTCTACGCACAGGCCGAAGAGACCCTCGAGGTGGGCGATCTGCTCCTGCTGCACACGGACGGGCTGGCGCCCAGGCACACGGGAGCGGACTCCGTGAACCGTCTCCTCGACCTGGCCCCCCGCTTCGGCGGGGCACACACCGCACAGGACTGCGTACGGCTAGTCGTGGAGGAGTTCGGTGAGAGCGAGCGCGAGGACGACGCCTGCGTGCTCGTGGCCAGGGTGTTGTCCTAGGTGGCCAGAGTGATGTCCTAGAACGTACCGGGCTGTATCGGTCGCACGGGCCCCCTATGCCCGTGCGCTGTTGCCACCGCCGGGCTTCTTCACCTTGGGCAGTGCCAACCGGATCTCCTCCCGCAGTTCATGGATCTTCGGGTAGCTGGAGTACTCGGCGGTGAGCCGATACATCTGGCGCAGTCGGTCCCAGGTACGGCCGGACGAGTTCGAGCCCATCGACATCAGGGCCAGCCGTGCGTACCGGTCCGCCTGTTCGGGGTCGTCCGCGATGAAGCAGGCGGACGCCATGGACAGATGGTCGAAGATCTTCGACCGCTCCCGGCCGTCGATGCGCAGGGCCAGGGCCTTCTCCGCGAAGTGCTGGGCGTGCTCGGCCGCGCCCGGCTCGAACTCGGCCAGGGTGCGGTAGGCCAGGGCCTGCATGCCGTACAGATCCTCGTCCTTGAAGGTCTGCATCCAGCTCGGTGGCGGTACGTCGCTCCGGTCGGAGACGAAGAGGTCCTCCGCCTGTCCCAGGGTGCGGCGCATGGCCTGGCCCTTGCCCATCGACGCCTGTGCCCAGGCCTCGATGGTGTGGAACATGGCCCGGGTGCGCGGCAGCATCTCGTCACCGGAGCCGGACTGGGCGAGTTTCATGAGGTCGAGTGCGTCGTCGGGCCGGCCCAGGTGCACCATCTGGCGAGCCGCTCGGGAGAGCGCCTCCCCGGCGCGGGGCCGGTCGCCGCCCTCTCGGGCCGCGTGGGCGGCGATGACGAAGTACTTCTGGGCCGTGGGTTCCAGGCCGACGTCGTGCGACATCCAGCCCGCGAGAACGGCGAGGTTGGCGGCGACGCCCCACAGGCGCCGCTGGAGATGTTCGGGGTGACGGTAGGCGAGCATGCCGCCCACCTCGTTGAGTTGTCCTACGACCGCCTTGCGCTGAAGCCCGCCGCCGCGGGCCGCGTCCCAGGCCCGGAACACCTCTACCGAGCGCTCCAGTTCCTCGATCTCCTGTGATCCGATGGGGGCGGCCTCGTAGCGGTCGAACCCAGCGGGGTCGGCGTGCAACGGGTCGTCGAACTGAGGGGCGTCGGCCTTGAGGGCCGGGTCGGTGCGCAGCCAGTCGTGCATGGCGCTGCTGAGTGCGGATCCCGCGGCGAGCGCGGCACCCGCGCCCACCAAGCCGCGTCGGTTGAGCATGAGGTCCATTCCCGTGAATTCGGTGAGGACCGCAGCAGTCCGTTCGGGCGCCCACGGCACACCGTCGGGATGCTCCGCACTCCCGCCGTCCTGCCGTTTCCCCGCACGCCCGTGCCGGACCAGACCGAGGTCCTCGATGGTCACGACACGGCCGAGACGCTCGGTGAACAGGGCTGCCAGCACCCGCGGCACCGGATCGCGCGGGATCTCTCCCATGTCGATCCACCGCCGCACCCGCGAGGTGTCGGTCGACAGCTGGGGGTGGCCCATGGCCGCCGCCTGCCGGTTGACCAGCCTCGCGAGCTCGCCCTTGGACCAGCCGGCCAGGCCGAACAGGTCCGCCAGGCGGGTGTTGGGTTCTCCGCTCACGTCAAGCCCCCAGGTTCTCGGCTGAGTTGACAGTAGCCCGGTGGGAGGTGCCTCGGGACTATTCGCCAGGGTTCGCCAGGGTGCGCCAGATGGTGTGCCACCGGGCATCCGGTGTCAGGTAGGAAAGCGCCACCCCGACCCGGTTCGCCGAGGGACATTCCCCAGGGTGCACCTGGGCGGCCGGATCGGGCAGCGCTTTGTCGTCGCAGGCACACGAAGGGATCTGTCTCTCCCATGTACGCAGCATCGTCCTCCGTGTCCGCCCCGCCCCGGTCGCTGCACGCCCGCCCGGTCGGCGGCGGCGGCCCCTACCTCGCCCCCGCGCGGCCGGCGGGCGCCCCCGTGCTCGGTACGGGCCGGCCACTGCGCGCCACGGGGCCCGGCACCCAACCGCTCAGCGGGAGACTCGACTTGTCCGGCCCTCAGGGCGCCCAGCTGCGTACGGCGATCGCGTCGGTGCACCGGATCTGCCCGGAGTTCGCTCCGGTGCAGGTGCTGCGCCGCAGCGGGCGGTCCGTCCTCCTGGTCGGCACGACCGGGCGCAGCACGGCCGTCGCCAAGTGTTTACTGGACCACTCCCCAGTGTGGGCCGAGCGGATCCGGCATGAAATAGCTGCTTACCGCTCGTTCGTCCGGCACCGCCCTCCGGTGCGCGTGCCGAGGCTGATCGCAGCGGATCCGGACAACTGCACACTCGTCATCGAGCGCATGCCAGGCCGGGTGGCGGCACTTCAGCGGCACCCTCTGGAGGTACCGCCGCGGGCGGACATCAGGGCGGCTCTCGGCGCGATCTGCCGGCTCAACGCGTGGCGGCCGCCGGCGGGCACCTTCGACGCCCCGCTGGACTACGCGGCCCGGATCTCCCGGTTCCACGAGCTGGGGCTGCTCACCGACCGGGACATGGGTGATCTCCAGAAGCTGCTGCACGGCATCGCGGCCACCGCGGGCCGGCAGGGCATGGGCCAGTTCTGCCACGGCGACGCACTGCTCTCGAACATCCTGCTCTCACCGGCCGGTCCAGTGCTGGTGGACTGGGAGCACGCGGGCTGGTATCTGCCGGGCTACGACCTGGCGACGCTGTGGTCGGTGCTCGGGGACGCGCCGGTGGCCCGACGGCAGATCAGTCAGATCGCCCAGTCGGCGGGCCCGGCCTCACGGGACGCCTTCCTGGTGAACCTGATGCTGGTGCTGACCCGCGAGATCCGTACGTATGAGACGGCCGTGCAGCGTTCGATGTACGACACGACCCCGGCGGCACCGGGAGCGGCCCACCCGGGTGCTGCGCCGTCCGGCGAGGAACAGCGGCTGCTGCTGAGGCGGCTGCACGACGACTGCCAGCTGGCCCGACGGGCCGTGCGCGCGGCGGTCGGCACTCGCTGACGGGGACGGTGGCCCGCGGTGCGCCCTGGAAACAGCGGCGTACCGCGGGCCTTCGTGTTGTACGGCGCCAGTGTGTTCCTCCGTCCGGCCGTACGCCTACCACGGGTGTACGCCACTGACGCCCCGCCGGTCCGGAGGCCGCCGCCACGAAACTCCCGGAAACCCAGGTTGGCAAGGGAATTCGCCTGACCCTTGGCATGATTGACGGAACGTCGGACGGCCGGTACCACGGAGTCACGCCCGGCCCCGCACGGCTCATCGCGCCCGACCGTCCCTGGAGGCTGTTTTGCGAGGATCCGTCACCGCCATGGCCGCTGCGGCACTGCTGTTCCCGCTGCTGGGCGCGGCCCCGTCCGATGCCGGGGGCCCGGAGAACCGCCTTCAATCGGCCTTCGCCTCCGCCGCCGCCGAGTACCACGTGCCGCAGAGCGTCCTGCTCGGCGTCTCCTACCTCCAGTCCCGCTGGGACACGCACGGCGGGGCGCCCAGCGTGACCGGCGGCTACGGCCCGATGCACCTCACCGACGCCCGTACGGCCCTGGCCGCGGCGACCCCGCACCACAGCGAGGGCTCGGAGGACCCGCGTGGCGACAGCGCCCGCGCTCCCCTGCACCCCAGACCGGTCCTGCCGCGGACCTCCGCGATCCCGGCCCGCCTCAGCACGCTGCCGAGGGCGGCCGAACTGACCGGACTGAGCGCGAAGCGGCTGCGTACCGACCCGGCGGCCAACGTGGCCGGCGGCGCCGCCCTGCTCGTCGCCGCTCAGAAGGAGCTGGGCGAACCGCTGAGCTCGGACCCCGCCGACTGGTACGGCGCGGTGGCCCGCTTCTCCGGCGCCGACGACACCGCGACGGCGGCGGCGTACGCCAACGACGTCTACGACGTGCTGCGCACCGGTCAGGAACGCCGCACGGACGGCGGCCAAGTGGTCACCCTGGACGCCCGGCCGCGCCTCTCACCCGACACCGGGCAGTTGCGGCGGGCAGGGCTGCGCACGATCGAGGCGGGCGAGACCGAGTGCCCGACGACGGTGTCCTGCGAGTGGATCCCGGCGCCGTACGAGCAGTTCGGGGACAACGACTACGGCAACCACGACCTGGCCGACCGCCCCGCCTCCTCGGACATCGACTACATCGTCGTCCACGACACGGAGGGCGCCTGGGAAGGGGTCCTCACCATGGTGCAGGACCCCACCTATGTGTCGTGGCAGTACACACTGCGCTCCACCGACGGTCACATCGCCCAGCATGTGAAGGCCAAGGACGTGGCGTGGCACGCGGGGAACTGGTTCGTCAACGCCAAGTCGATCGGCCTGGAGCACGAGGGCTTCCTCGCGAAGCCGGACGCCTGGTACACGGAGGCGATGTACCGGTCCTCGGCCCGCCTGGTCACCTACCTCGCGAAGAAGTACGGCATCCCGCTGGACCGGCAGCACATCCTCGGCCACGACACCGTGCCGGGCCCGACCACGTCGACGATCAGCGGGATGCACACCGACCCCGGCCCGTACTGGGACTGGCGGCACTACTTCGAGCTGCTCGGCCGTCCCCTCGCCCCCACCGCGGGCCCGGACGGCGGCCTGGTGACGATCCGGCCCGACTACGCGACCAACCGGCCCCGGTACACGGGCTGCGTCTCCGCCGGCCAGCCCTGCGCCGCCCATGGTTCGAGCGCCGTGCGGCTGTATTCCGGGCCCGGTGAGTCGTACCCCCTGATCAAGGACATCGGTCTGGGCTCGACCCCGACGACCGGGGTGAACGACCTGTCCTCGCGGGTCTCGACCGGCCAGCAGTACGCGGTGGCCGGCCGGGACGGTGACTGGACGGCGATCTGGTACCTGGGCCAGAAGGCGTGGTTCAAGAACCCGAAGAAGAGCCCGACCGCGGTGGACGCGGCCGGACCCGTGGTGACGCCGAAGGACGGAGTGAAGAGCGTCCCGGTGTACGGGCGGGCCTATCCTGAGGCCTCCGCCTATCCGGCGGACGTTCCCGTTCAGGCCGTGTCACCCCTGCCGTACACCCTGCCGGCCGGTCAGCGGTACGCGGTGGGCGGCAAGGTGCCGGGCGAGTACTACTACGCGGTGACCTTCGACGAGGGCGCGCACCGGGTCGTCGTCGGCAAGGACCAGTACTACGAGATCCAGTTCGGGCACCGCGTGGCGTACGTGCGGGCGGCGGACGTCCGGGAGCTGCGCTCGGGCTCCTGAGGTGTCACACCTCCTTGTCCCAGGTGTACCGCCGACCGGCGACCGCCCGGAAGGTCAGCCGACCGTCCTCGAACAGGTCGCTGCGCACGGTGAGTTCCCGGGTCAGGGACGCCTTCAGGGCGATACGGGTCGCCCGGCCGTTCGCCCAGTCGATGTCGAGGGTGGCGCCGCCGCGGGCGCGCAGACCGCGCACGGAGCCGGTCGGCCAGGCGGCGGGGAGGGCGGGCAGCACCTCGACGACGTCGTACTGGCTCTGCAGGAGCAGCTCCACGATGCCCGAGGTGGCGCCGAAGTTGCCGTCGATCTGGAACGGCGGGTGGGTGTCCCAGAGGTTGGGCAGGGTGGAGGACTTGAGCTGTTCGCCGAGCATCTTGTGGGCGTGGTCGCCGTCGCGCAGCCGGGCCCAGAAGTTGATCTTCCAGGCCTTTGACCAGCCGGTGCCGCCGTCGCCGCGCGCGGTCAGGGAGACCTTGGCGGCATCCGCCCACTCGCTGCCGGGTTCGATCTGCCGTCCGGGGTGGAGGGCGAACAGGTGGGAGACATGCCGGTGGGTGTCGGTGGAGTCGTCCAAGTCCTGCTTCCACTCCTGGAGTTGGCCCCAGGAGCCGATGCGCAGTCCGGGGTCGAGCCGGTTCAGCGCGTCTTCGACGCGGCGGCGGAAGGCGGGCGTGTCGCCCAGGATCCGGGCCGCTTCGAGGGTGTTGGCGAACAGGTCGTGGACGATCTGCTGTGACATGGCCGCGCCGGCCGTGAAGTCGCCGTGCTCGGGCGAGTAGCTGGGGGTGACGACGAGGGTGCCGTCGCGTGGATCGGTGCGCAGGTTGTCGAGCCAGAACTCGGCGGTCTCCTTCATCACCGGATACGCGGTGGTGCGGAGGTAGTGCGTGGAGCCGCCGAATCTGTAGTGCTCGTACAGCTGTTGGGTGAGCCAGGCCGCCGCCTCGGGGAACCAGAAGGCGGTCGCCCAGTCGTGCACACCGGTGAAGCCGTACGGGTTGGTCTCGTTGTGCACGACCCAGCCGCGTGAGCCGAACATCTCCTTCGCCGTGCGGCGTCCGGGCGCGCGCAGGGCCTCGACGAAGCGGTCGTACGGCTCCGTCGTCTCGGCCAGGTTCGCGGCCTCGGCGAGCCAGTAGTTCATCTGGATGTTGATGTTGGTGTGGTAGTCCGCCGACCACGGGGGCGTGGTGCTGTTGTTCCAGACGCCCTGGAGGTTGGCGGGCAGGGAGCCGGGGCGCGAGGAGGCGATGAGCAGGTAGCGGCCGTACTGGAAGTAGAGGGCTTCCAGCGCGCGGTCCGCCGCGCTGGTGCCGCCGGTGTATGTGGCCAGCAGCCGGTCAGTGGGGACGTCCGCGGGCAGTGACTGTCCGATGTCGAGGCCGACGCGGCCGAACAGCGCCCGGTGGTCGCGGACGTGCCGGACGAGCAGCGTCTCGTAGCGGGCGCCGGCCCGTTCCACGGCGCGGCTCACAGCCACGTGCGGGTCCGGGCCGCGGTAGTCGGGGTAGGTGTCGGCGTAGTCCGTGCCCGCGGCCAGGACGAACCAGGCGCTGTCGGCACCGGTCACGGTGATGGTGCCGGCCGCGTCGGACGTCACGGTGCCGCCCTGGGCACGCACCCGGACCTGCGCCTCGAAGCGCAGCCCGTTGTCGGCGAGCGCTCCTCGTACGGTCAGGGTGCCCGCGGCCGTGGTGGTGGTGAAGTCGGCGCGGGGCGAGGTGTAGCGCAGGGTGAAGGTGACGTTGCCGGGCCGGTCCGCGGCGAGCCGTCCCACGATCACGCCGTCGGGGTGGGAGGCGAAGAAGTCCCGTTGGTGGCGGACGCCTTGGTGGGTGTGGACGACGGAGGCGACGGCGCTGTCGAGGTCGAGCTCGCGGCGGTAGTCGTCCGGGGGTGCCGTCGGCGCGCCCGGCAGGTCGAGATGGAGGTCGCCGAACGTCTGGTGGGCGCCGTAGCCGATCCGTGGCTGGCCGAGCCGGTCGGCGACGGACTCGGGGTCGAGGGTGGTCCGCGTGTCGAGGTCGTCCTGTACGGCGGTGATCGCGTCGGGGCGGGGTGCGCGCCAGTTGCCGTGGTCGTAGCCCTGGGCAGAGCCGGGGCCGCCGGTCCAGAGGGTCTTCTCGTTGAACTGGAGTCGTTCGGAGGCGAGGGTTCCGAACACCATGGCGCCCAGCGCGCCACTGCCGATGGGCAGGGCCTCGCGCTCCCAGTCGGCGGCGGGAGTGGCGTACCAGAGCACTGACGCCTCCCTCGATACATCGGAGGAATCGGCGGCGACAGCCTCGGTGGCACCCACTCCCAGAGTAAGCGCACCGGCCGTACTGGCTGCTGCCTTCAGGGTCATCCTGCGGGTGATCTCATGCGGCTCATGCGACATGACCCTTGACGCTAGAGGTCCGATGACTCTGGCGACAAGGGTCATGACAACATGTGCGGAACCCCGAACAACGGGGCCTCGGGCAGGAGGACTCAGCCCTGCTGGAAGAGCTCCGCGGGCAGCGGCTTCAGAAGGGCGTACAGGTCGTCGGTGATGGGGCGGTCCCAGGCGGCGATGGTGACCAGGACGTTGTCACTGCGGTCGAACTGCACGCAGGAGATCCGGCTCTCGGAGAGCTTCAGGCGGCGCACGATCAGGAGGTTGTCGCCCTGCATCACGGGCACGTCCTCGCTGCCGACGACGGTGACGTCCTCGTCGTTCTCCAGCGCCAGCAGCAGCTGGGCGACCTCGAACGGGATCTCGCCCTCGTCGATCTCACGGGCCGGGGAGCCCTCCGGCAGATTGCCGATGATCATCGCGGGGCCGCGGCCGCCGAACAGGTCGTAGCGCAGGAAGACACCCTGGCAGCTGCCGTCGGGGGCAGGAAGCAGTCCGGCGCCCAGATTGCCGGGCCAGTCGCCCGGGTCCATGGCCAGGACGTCGAAGTCGGGCCCGGCGGGCGTGGCGCTGCGGCGGCGGAGGAACGACATGTCGCCATGGTACGTGGCCGGGCCTGTTGCGTGATGTGCGGGCACGGGTTCGAGGACCGCGCCCCGACACATGCGCACGGCGTCCCCCGAGCTCCGCGACGGGTCGCCGGCCGCCAGGAAACTCCGTTGCCCTCCCACATAGGGCCGCCTACGGTCGCGATCATGCTGCCCCCGGTCGAAACAGACGAGGAATGGGACACCGTCGTCCCCGACGAGAACGTGATGCGGCCGGGAGCAAAGGACCTGTGCGCCCGCCTCGGTCTGAGCGGGCTGCCGCTGACCCGTTTCCCGGACGGGTCCCAGCCGGTCTACGCCGTGGGCGACGAGCACGTGCTCAAGCTCTTCCCCAAAGCGGCCGCCCGGGACGGCGAGACCGAGGGCCGCGTCCTGTCCCATCTCCAGGGGCGCCTGCCCGTACCGACGCCGCTCGTGCACGACGCCGGGCCGTACGAGAACGGCTGGCGGTACGTCCTGATGTCCCGGCTGCGCGGCGAGAACCTGGCCGGTGCCTGGGACCGCGTTCCGCGCGCCCACCAGGAGCGGCTCGTCAGTGAGATCGGCGAGGCCCTCGCCGTGCTCCACGCCGTCGATCCCGGTCCGCTCGGGGACCTCCTCGGCCCCGGGGACTGGGGCGCGTTCGTGGACCGGCAGCGCGCCGGGGCGGTGGAGCGGCAGCGCGGACACCAACTGACCGCCGAGTGGCTGGAGCGGATACCGGAGTTCCTCGCCTCGGTGCCACTGCCGCGTGCCCCACAGCCCTCCTTGCTGCACACCGAGGTCATGCGGCAGCACTTCCTGGTCGATCCCGACGGCTGGCGACTGACCGGGCTCTTCGACTTCGAGCCGGCCATGGTCGGCGACCGGGCGTACGACTTCGTCGGCGTGGGCCTGTTCGTCACCCGTGGCGATCCGCGGCTGATGACCCGGCTGACAAAGGCGTACGGCACCAGCTTCGACCCGGCGCGGCTGCTCGCGTACACACTGCTGCACGTGTACAGCAACCTCCCCTGGTACCTACGGGAGTTGGGCGCGCCGGCCGACACCACACTGCCGTCCCTGGCCGAGTCCTGGTTCGGAACCGCCGGCTGACCGGGCCCGGGTCCTCACTCCTCCGCCGGCGTGGGCGGCACGACCGCCACCGGGCTCGCGGCATGCAGCAGGACCGCGTGGGTCACCGAGCCCATCATGCGGGCCGGGGCCAGGAGGCGGCGTCTGTGGCGGCCCACGACGACCAGGTTCGCGTCCCTGGAGGCCGAGACCAGGAGGCCCGCCGCGTCGCCCGGCGCGATGTGGGTTTCGGCACGCACCTCCGGGTGGCGCTCGCTGAACGGGGCGAGGACGCCCTCCGCGAGGGTGCGTGTCTCGGCCTCGACCGCGTCCTGGTCGTGGGACGGCGGCACGATCTGGGCTGTGGCCGCCGTCCAGACGTGCAGCGGCCAGGTGTAGGCGGCGACGACCTGGAGTCGGGCGCCGCGCAGGGCGGCCTCGGCGAAGGCGAAGGACAGCGTGGCCTCGTCGGGGCTGTCGGCCTGTAGGCCGACGACGACCCGGGGCCCCGGGTCGATCGGCGTCCCTTCACGGTCCCCCGCTGCCCGGGAGTCGTGGGAGGCGCCCCCATCGCGGCCGGGCTTGGGCACCACGACGACCGGGCACCCGGCGTCGCGAGCGGCGGCCATGCCGTTGGAGCCGAGCAGCAGACTGGCGAAGCCGCCACGCCCCCGGGAGCCGAGTACCAACAGCTGGGCGGCGGTGCCCAGTTCGGGCAGTACCGCGGCGGGCTCACCCTCCAGGGCGACGTACTCCGTCGCCGGCCGCTCGACCCGCGCCTCCAGATACCGGCGCACCCGGTCGAGCACCGGATCGTCCTCCGGCACCGGCCGCCCGGCGGGCAGGACGTCGGGCTTGGCCCACGCGGCGTACTGCCACACGTGGACCACCCGCAGCGGCGCCTCGCGCACCAGGGCGGCGTCGAAGGCCCAGTCCAGCGCGACCAGGCTGTCGTCCGAACCGTCGACCGCCACGATGACCGGCAGGGTGCTCATGGGTTCTCACCTCCGGAATACGACCTTCCCCCCTCCTGGGGCCAGCCTGGCTCAGGCGTCGGCCCCAGAGGGGTTGTCAAGGTCGCGTGTCCGGAAAAACGGGCGGAACACCGCCGGATCGGCCCGAAGGCGGCGTCAGGTGAGGTCGAACTCGCCCTCCCTCGCACCCGAGACGAACGCACCCCACTCGGCGGGTGTGAAGATCAGGGACGGGCTCTGTGGGCTGCCGCTGTTGCGCATCGCGATGAACCCCTCGACAAAGGCGATCTGGACATCCCCCAGGCCACGGCTGCTCGAGTGCCAATCGGCGCTGCTGAGGTCCAGCTCCGGCTTCTCCCAGCCCGTGAACGGCTGCTGCTGGATGGTGCTCTCGGCCACGTCCGTGCTCCTCCCGATTCGTCGTCCGCGGGCCAGCCTAGCGATCGGTTCCGAGTGCCAACAGGCCACGTGAGGGGGACCTTTGCGGAGCCGTCTCGACCGCCGTCCGGGAGCCGTCTCAGGCGTCCGGGGGCTCGGAGCCCACGAGCCACATGGAGAAGAACTGGGACCCCCCGCCGTAGGCGTGCCCGAGTGCCTTGCGGGCGCCCTCCACCTGGTGTTCCCCGGCCTGGCCGCGCACCTGGAGGGCCGCCTCGGCGAAGCGGATCATTCCGGATGCCCCGATGGGGTTGGTGGACAGGACGCCGCCCGACATGTTGACGGGCAGGTCGCCGTCCAGCTCGGTCACCCCGGACTCGGTCAGCTTCCAGCCCTCGCCCTCGGCGGCGAAGCCGAGGTTCTCCAGCCACATGGGCTCGTACCAGGAGAACGGCACGTAGATCTCGACGGCGTCGATGTCCCGGCGCGGATCGGCGATGCCGGCCTGCCGGTACACGTCGGCCGCGCAGTCCTTGCCGGCCTGCGGCGACACGGCGTCCTTGCCGGCGAAGAGGGTGGGCTCGCTGCGCATCGCGCCGCCGAGCATCCAGGCGGGCGGGCGGGGCGCGCGGGCGGCTCCGGCCCGGTCGGTGAGGACCATCGCGCAGGCGCCGTCGGAGGAGGGGCAGGTCTCCGAGTAGCGGATCGGGTCCCACAGCATGGGCGAGGCCTGGACCTTCTCCAGGGTGATGTCGTGCTCGTGCAGATGCGCGTAGGGGTTCTTCAGCGCGTTGCGCCGGTCCTTGTACGCCACCAGTGAGCCGACCGTGTCGGGCGCGCCGCTGCGCCGCATGTACGCGCGTACGTGCGGGGCGAAGAAACCGCCCGCCCCGGCGAGCAGGGGCTGCTGGAAGGGGATCGGCAAAGACAGCCCCCACATGGCGTTCGACTCGGACTGCTTCTCGAAGGCGAGCGTCAGCACGGTGCCGTGCACGCGGGCGGCGACCAGGTTGGCGGCGACGAGGGCGGTGGATCCGCCGACCGAGCCGGCCGTGTGCACCCGGAGCATGGGCTTGCCCACCGCGCCGAGCGCGTCGGCGAGGTACAGCTCCGGCATCATCACGCCCTCGAAGAAGTCGGGCGCCTTGCCGATGACCACGGCGTCGATGTCCGCCCAGGTCAGCTCGGCGTCGTCGAGCGCCCGGCGGGCGGCCTCCCGGACGAGCCCGGCGATCGACACGTCCCGGCGAGCCGCGACGTGCTTGGTCTGACCGATGCCTACGACGGCCACGGGCTCCTTGCTCATCGCGGATCCCCTTCGAGTACGGCGACCAGGTTCTGTTGCAGGCAGGGACCGGACGTGGCGTGCGCGAGCGCCCGGTCGGACTCGCCCCGATGGACACGGGCGGCGGCCTCACCGATGCGGATGAGCCCGGCGGCCATGACGGGGTTGGCGGCGAGCGGTCCTCCCGAGGGATTGACGCGCACGCCGTCGTCCAGCTTCAGTGCCTTGCGCAGGACGACCTCCTGCGAGGTGAAGGGTGCGTGCAACTCGGCGGTGTCGACGGGTCGTTCGAACACGCCGGCCTTCTCGGCGGCGAGGCGGGTCGAGGGCGAGTCGGTCAGGTCACGGACGCCGAGGCCGTGCGCCTCGATGCGGTGGTCGATGCCCCGGATCCAGGCGGGCCGGCCGCACAGCTCGCGGGCCCGCTCCCCCGCCGCGAGGATCACGGCGGCGGCCCCGTCGCCGATGGGCGGGCAGTCGCCGGTACGGAGCGGTCGTACGAGGTACTCCCCTGGCGGCACCGAACCCCTCAGCTGCGCATGGGAGTTGGCGGTGGCGTCGTCGCGGCTGCGGGTGGCGACGGCGGCGAGCGCGGTTTCGTCCGTGTCGCCGGCGTCGATGAGGGCCTGTGCCTGGAGGGCGGCCAGGGCGACGGAGTCGGGCCAGAGAGGGGCGACGTAGTACGGGTCGAGCTGCCGGGTCAGGACGTCGCGCAGCGGGCCGGGTGAGGACTTGCCGTAGGAGTAGACGAGCGCGGTGTCGGCGTCCCCGGTCAGCAGCTTGGTCCACGCCTCGTACAGGGCCCAGGCGCCGTCCATCTCGACGTGCGACTCGGAGATCGGCGGCCAGGCACCGACGCCGTCGAGGGCGAGGGTGAAGGAGAAGGCGCGGCCGGCGAGGTAGTCGCTGGAGCCGGAGCAGGTGAAGCCGATGTCGGTGGTCTTCAGGCCGGTCTGGGCGAGCACGTCGTGCAGGACGGGCATGAGCATCTCCACCTCGGAGAGCTCCTCGCTGGTGCGCCGGTGGTCGGTCTGTGCGAAGGCTACGACGGCGATCTCGCGGTTCACAGCAGCTCCCTGTAGGTGTCGTAGTCCGCGTCGGGCTCGCCCGTGGGCCGGTAGTGGTCGGGATAGCGGGCGCCCGGCGTCCACACCGGTTCGACGCGCAGGCCCATGCGCACCTGGTCGTAGGGGATGCCTCCGATCCGGCCGTGCAGGGCGAGGCCCGCGCCGTCGAGGGCGATGTGGGCGTAGACGTAGGGCACTTCCATGTCGAGATTCGCCGTATGAGCAGCCTTGATGTTGACGATGCAGAACGTGGTGACTGTGCCGTGGGGACCTACCTCGACCTGTTCGGATGTGGCCACGCCACATGTGGGGCACGCACCTCTCGGCGGGACGTACACCTTGCGGCAGGACGGGCAGCGTTCACCGACGTTCCGCTGCTCGGCCAGGGCGTTGATGTAAGCGGTCTGGGCGCGGCCGGGCGAGTAGGTGTAGTCCAGGCGGGCGGGGGCGACGATGCCGGTGGCCGGGTCCTCGAACACGCCGGTGTGACTCGCCGGCTCACCGGTGTGGCCGTCGTGCGGGCTCTCGTCGTACGGCTCGAAGCAGGCGATGTCCGTGATGGCGCCGGTGCGTTCCGCGGCCCAGCGGACACGGACCCGCATGCCGGTGTGCACGGCGTCGGGGCCGGGGGCGTCGAGGGCGTGCAGGAGGGCGGTGTCGGCGCCGTCGAGGCGCACCAGGGCCCAGGCGAAGGGGGTGTCGAGGGGCTGGTCGCGGCGGGGGGCGTGGTTCCAGGCCCAGGTGGTGACCGTGCCGGTGGGGGCGACCTCGACCAGGTCGCGCAGCTCCTCGGCGGTGACGGGGTCGTACTCGACGGGCGGGACGAGCGTGCGGCCGTCACCGGTCCGTATCCCCAGGACGACGCGTTCGCGCAGGCCGGTGAGGAAGGCGCTCTGGACGGGTCCGAGGGAGCGGGTGAAGGGGAACTCGACGACGAGGGGAGCTTTGAGGACTTCGGGCATCGGGGGGATGCCTCCTTCGGAGGTCGCGGTGCGTTGGGCGGGCGGCGACTCGGCGGCGTCGGTACGGTGTGCCCCCGTCAGGGGCGCGGGGAGCCACGCGACCGGCCGCATCCGGCCCGCAAGCTTCCAACCGGCCCAAGCCGGCGCAGCGCTACGCGCGCTTGTAGACGGGTGGCCGCTTCTCCGCGAAGGCGCGGGCGCCTTCCCTGGCGTCGGCGGTGTCGAAGATCGGCCAGCCGCGTTTGAGTTCGGCGGCGAGGCCGTCGGTCTCGGTCAACTCGGCGGTCTCGTAGACGGACGCCTTGACCGCCTCGACGGCCAGCGGGCCGCAGGCGTTGACCTGTTCGGCGATCTCCAGGGCCTTGGTCAGCGCGGTGCCGTCGGGGACGACGTGCCCGATCAGGCCGATACCGGCGGCTTCGCGAGCGCTGTACGGGCGTCCGGTGAGCAGCATCTCCAGGGCGTGGGTGCGCGGGATCTGCCGTTGCAGACGGACGGTGGAGCCGCCGATCGGGAACAGGCCGCGCTTGACCTC
This sequence comes from Streptomyces sp. NPDC057623, assembly GCF_042800355.1. NCBI lineage: Bacteria > Bacillati > Actinomycetota > Actinomycetes > Kitasatosporales > Streptomycetaceae > Streptomyces > Streptomyces sp. NPDC057623. The sequence continues at coordinate 92,931 of NZ_JBHVGZ010000012.1, read as the reverse complement.
GAAGAGCCCGAAGGTGGCCGACTCGCCCGCCACCCGGATGTCCGTGCCCTGCAGCATCTCGGTGCCGCCGGCGACGCAGTACCCCTCGACGGCGGCGATCACCGGTTTGCGCGGGCGGTGGTGGCGGAGCATCGCCTTCCAGTGCAGGTCGGGGTCGGCCTTGAGCCGGTCACGGTACTGCTGCCCCGCCATGCCGTTCCCGGCCAGGGCCTTGAGGTCCATGCCCGCGCAGAAGCTGCCCCCCGCTCCGGTGAACACGATCGAGCGGATCGAGTCGTCGGCGTCGGCCTCGACCCAGCCGTCGTAGAGGCCGACCAGCATCGGCAACGAGAGCGCGTTCTTCGCCTCGGGCCTGTTGAGCGTGAGCACCAGTGTGGCGCCCTCGCGCCGCACGGCGAGGTGTTCGGTGCCACCCATGACCAGTCTCCCCTCTGACAGAACGAGAACAGGTTGCAGGAGGCGCGAAGGCACTTCAAGGGTTTTCTGACAGACAGTCAGATTCTTTTGCGCGCAGGCTTCACAGTTGGGCCGCCCTTTGCTCTGATGACCGGCGAACCGTTGGTGAGCCAGGCCGTGGCCGAGGTCAGGAGGAGCGGTGGAGTACAACCTTGCCGACCTGTTCGAGTCGGTCGTCGACGCGGTGCCGGGCCGCGAGGCGCTCGTGTACGTCGACCACCCGGGCACGGGCGCGGAGCGCCGTCTGACGTATGCGCAGCTGGACGCGGCCGCCAACCGGATCGCACACCATCTGGTCGACAGCGGGATCCGCCCCGGCGAACACCTCGGGCTCCATCTCTACAACGGGATCGAGTACCTCCAGACGGTGCTGGGCTGCCTGAAGGCGCGGATCGTGCCGGTCAACGTGAACTACCGCTACGTCGAAGAGGAGTTGGTGTATCTCTACCGGGACGCCGATCTGGTGGCTCTGGTCTTCGAGGCGGAGTTCACGGACCGGGTGGCGGCTGCGCTGCCGCAGGTGCAGGGGGTACGGCATCTGGTGCGTGTGGGCACCGCGGCCGCCAGCTCGGCTCAGGGGCCGGTCGTGCCCGCCGTGGCCTTCGCGGACGCCGAGGCCGCCGGATCACCCGAGCGCGGGTTCCCGGCGCGGTCGGGTGGCGACCAGTTCATCATCTACACCGGCGGCACCACCGGAATGCCCAAGGGTGTGATGTGGCGCCAGGAGGATCTGTTCTTCTCGGGGCTGGGCGGGGGCGCGCCGACCGGTGAGCCGGTGAAGAAGCCGCAGGAGCTGGCGGAGCGGGTGGCGGCGGGCGGCGACGGCATCACCTTCTTCCCCACCGCGCCGCTGATGCACGGGACGTCGACGCTGACCGCCTTCATCGGCTTCAACTTCGGCCAACGCATCGTCATCCACCGCAAGTTCGCCCCGGAAGAGGTCCTGCGGACGATCGAGAAGGAGAAGGTCACGAGCGTGTCGCTGGTGGGGGACGCGATGCTGCGGCCGCTGGTCGACGCGCTCAACGGGCCGATGAAGGGCACGGACTGCTCCTCGATGTTCAGCGTGTCGTCGTCCGGCGCGATCATGTCCGACACGGTGCGCCGCCAGTTCCAGGAACTGGTTCCGAACGTGATGCTGCTGAACAACTTCGGCTCCTCGGAGTCCGGCTTCAACGGTACGGCCACCGAGGACTCCGGTCCCGAGCGCGGCTTCCGCATCCGGGTGAACTCCCGTACGAGGGTGGTCGATCCGGCAACGCACGAGGCGGTGGCCGTGGGTGAGGTGGGCAGGGTCGCGCAGTGCGGCCACGTGCCGCTCGGCTACTACAACGACCCGGGGAAAACCGCCGAGACCTTCTTCGAGAAGGACGGCCGGCGGTGGGTCCTGCTGGGCGACATGGCCACGGTCGACGAGGAGGGCGTCGTCACCGTGCTGGGCCGCGGCTCGCAGTGCATCAACACCGGGGGCGAGAAGGTGTACCCGGAGGAGGTCGAGCAGGCACTCAAGTCCCATCCCGATGTGTACGACGCGCTGGTGGCCGGGGTGCCGGACGCCAAGTGGGGGCATCACGTGGCGGCCGTGGTGCAGTTGCGCCCGGGTGCCGTGCGACCGTCGCTGGCGGACATCCAGACGCATTGCCGCTCCCGCCTCGCGGGATACAAGATCCCCCGTCAGCTGGTGCTCACGGACACGATCCGGCGCTCACCCAGCGGCAAGGCGGACTACCGGTGGGCGCGCGAGGTGGCGGTGACGGCGGACGGGTGAATTCCGGTCAGGTTCGATTGAACCTAAGGTGACGTGCGGACGTACTCGTGGTGGCAGGCTCGGTCATCGGGCGCTGTTTGCCATGCCATCGCAAGACCGCACGGGAGGACCTCCGGGTGTCGCAGGAGGCAACAGACAAAGCAACCAAGGCGACGGAAGAAGCGAGGACGACAGAGCCGGTCGAGACCGTCGAGACTCCCCGGGTGGGGGAGGCGGCCGAGACGGTCGAGGCGACCGAATCGACTGAGGCGACCGGGGCGACCGAACCGGGCGACGTGACCGAGGTGGCCGCCGACGCCGGACCGGCCCGCCCTGAGGAGGTGGACGGCTCCTCCCCGTCCCCCGGCTGGTTCGGCTGGCGTCGCCGCTACCCCCGTACGGCACGCGGCGTCACGCTCGGGACGACCGTCCTGGCCGGGGCGCTCCTGCTCTTCGCGCTCCTCGTGCCGAACCAGATCGAACGGCTCACTCCCGAGGCGTTCTTCCGCCTCCCGGCCGAGGGGATTCTGATCGCGGGCCTGTTGCTGGCGCTGCCACCGCGGTCACGGCGGCTGATGGCGGTGGTCTCGGGTGCGCTCCTCGGGCTGCTCACCGTGCTGAAGTTCGTCGACATGGGCTTCTACCAGGTGCTGGCCCGCCCCTTCGATCTGGTCCTGGACTGGATCCTGCTCGACGACGCGGCGGAGTTCGTCCGGGAGTCCTTCGGCCGGACCGGCCAGGTACTCGCGGTCGTCGGCGTGATCGCGCTGCTCGTCGCCGTCCTCGTCCTCATGACGCTCGCGATGGTGCGGGTCACGAACCTCATGGTCAGAAACCGTGCCGTCGCCGCCCGCACCACGCTGATCCTGGGCACCGCGTGGATCACCTGTATGACGCTGAGCATCCAGATCACCGGCGTCCCACTGGCCACCAAGGGCAACGCCGACCTGGTCAACAACCGTGTCGAACAGGTACAGGCGGGGCTCAGGGACGGACGCGTCTTCCAGAAGCAGGCGGCCGTGGACGCCTTCGCGAAGACGCCGCCGGACCAGCTGCTCACGGGGTTGCGCGGCAAGGACGTCCTGTTCACGTTCATCGAGAGCTACGGCCGTGTCGCGATCGACGATCCGGCGATGGCACCGCAGATCGACGCGGCGCTCAAGGAAGGGACGAGCAACCTGAAGGCGGCGGGGTTCCAGTCGCGCAGCGCGTGGCTGAAGTCGCCGGTGACGGGGGCCGGCAGCTGGCTCGCCCACTCCACCTTCCTGTCCGGTCTCTGGATCAAGAACCAGCAGCGGTACCGGAGTCTGACCACCAGCGACCGCGCGACGCTCAACAGCTACTTCCGCAAGACCGGCGCCTGGCGCACGGTCGGCGTCGTGCCCGGGGTGCGGCGGGCCTGGCCGGAGGGCGAGTACTTCGCCCTCGACCACATCTACGACTCCGAGCACCTGGGCTATCAGGGCCCGTACTTCAGCTGGACGCCCGTGCCCGACCAGTTCAGCCTGGAGGCCTTCCAGCGTCTGGAGCACGGCAAGAAGGACCGCGAGCCGATCATGGCGGAGATCATCCTGGCCTCCAGCCACAACCCCTGGTCCCCCATCGCCCGCATGGTCGACTGGGACGACCTCGGCGACGGATCGGTCTTCCACCAGATCAAGAAGGAGGGCACCGATCCCAAGGAGGTCTGGAAGGACCCCGAGCGCGTTCGCACCGAGTACCGTCGCGCCATCGAGTACTCGCTGCACAGCCTCACGGAGTGGGTCGAGCGCTACGGCACCGACGACACGGTCCTCGTCTTCCTCGGCGACCACCAGCCCGTCCCGACGGTCACCGCCGGCAGCACGAGCAAGGACGTCCCCGTCACGATCGTCGCCCGCGACCAGAAGGTCCTCGACAGGATCGCCGACTGGAACTGGACGGACGGTCTCAAGCCCGCCGAGAACGCTCCGACCTGGGGCATGGACAGGTTCCGTGACCGTTTCCTCACGGCCTACGGGCCGGGGAAGGACTGAGCATCCGGGGTTGGGCCGATCGGGCATCTCCGAGGTGCGGAGCAGTCGTATGGCGTAGCAGGGCGCGCCGGTGCGCGGGTGGCGTCCCTACGGTCGCAATGACGGTCGTCGAGACCGCAGGACCGAGAAGGAGCGCCCGTGAAGCGACGTATCCGCGCCATATGCACCACCGCGATCACCGTCCTCGTCACTGCCGGCCCGGCGGCCCAGGTCGCCCATGCCGGGAGCGACATGGACTGCGGAGACTTCGCCTTCCAGGAAGACGCCCAGGCGGAGTTCAACCGGGCCCCCGACGACCACCGTCGGCTGGACCGGGACCGGGGCGTGGACGATGGCGTCGCCTGTGAGGTCCTGCCCCGCCGCGACGCCGCCGTCTCATCACCGCTCCCCGTACGCTCGCCAGTCCCCGTAAGCTCCCTGCTCCCCACTCAGGGGGTCAGGGGCGGCCTCGGCGGTAGCACGGGGCCGGCGGACTTCGAGGTGGCACTGGGGGCCGGCCTGGCCGTCGGCGCGGTGACTCTGGCCGCCGGTTACGTCGTGTACCGACGTCGGTTCAGCCGCTGAAGCACGCCGGCGATTCTCGGCCGTCCGCCCCGGCCGTTGCACGGCCCGTCCTCGGGGGTGCCGATCACGATCAGGGCGTCGCCGCCGGCCGGCCGGAAGTCCGGCGCCGGCGAGGGGGTGGCCTCGGCGCGGCGCGATGCGGCCACGATGGACACGCCGGTCTCGGTGCGCATCCGGGTCTCACCGGGGGTGAGCCGCACCGACAGCGCGCGCGTCGGGATCGTCGGAGCGGTAGGCGCTCGAGCGTTCTACAACGGGACGCGTCCGGCCGCGTTCACCGGACCGGTGCCGAGGCGTCTCCCTCGCTCCTTGCGAGGAAGGCGACGAGACGCCGTACGAACCACTCCGCGTCGTCGAGCCAGGGATAGTGCCCGGCACCGGGTTGCACGGCGAGTTCGGCGTCCGGGAAGACGTCGGCGGTGCGGCGGGCGAGGTCGGGGCTGGGGCCTCCGTCGAGTTCGCCCGCCAGGACGAGCACCGGGGCGGCGAGTCGGGCGAGCCGGGAGCGGGTCGTAGGCGGGTCGTAGGCCCCGTCGGAGCCGTAGACGTCGAAGGCCTCGTCGTTGAACTCGTCGTCCGCGCGCGCGTCGTGTGCCTGGGCCACATGGTCCCAACGACCATAGGAGAAGGGTGCGCACACGGGGTCGAAGTCGCCCGTCCCGGCCAGCCATGCCTCGAACGCCGGGAACGCCTCCGTGAACCACGGCTCCCCCTCCCTCGCCCGGGCGGCGGTCAGCCGTTCCTCGGCCGTGGCCGGCATCCCCAACGCCCACGGCGTCGCGGTCACCAGCGCCAGCCGCGCCACCCGCTCCGGATGGCGGGCTGCGTACAACATGGCGAGGCTCCCGCCCGCGGAGTGCCCGAGCACATCCATATGGGCCAGCCCCATGTGGGCGCGCAACACCTCTACGTCGTCCACCAGGTGGTCGCACCGGTAGGTGGCTGGATCCGCCGGCACCGCCGAGTCTCCCGTTCCGCGCAGGTCGAGCAGTACCAGTTGCCGGTGCGCCGCCAGTCCGCCCAGGTCACCGAGGTAGGCAGAAGCTCGCATCGGCCCACCGGGCAGGACGACGAGCGGTTCGCCCTCACCTCGCAGGTGGTAGGCGAGCTGGGTCCCGTCGGCGGCGGTGAAGATCGGCATGGTGCCGATCCTGAACCGCCGGCCGCTCGCGCCGCAACGGGGTTGTCCTCAGGGGGGGGTGTCCTCACAGGGCGACGGGCCGATGGGCCAGGGCCGCGTCGACGATCTCCTCGGCGGACGCGCCTTCCAGGCCGGCGGGCGGGCGGAGGATCAGGTCCGAGGCCGACGGATGCGTGACGTTGGTGCCGAAGAGGAGCAGGTAGTGGTCCTCCTCCGGCCCGTGCTCCAGGGCCCTTCGGACCGCCGTAGCCTGTTCGCCGCCGTGCAGCAGGTCCTCGATCCGCTCGATCTCACGGCTGAGTTCCCGCAGCCGGGCTTGCGGCACCGGGGCGGGGAGCAGCTCTGGTCGCAGGTCCACGCACACCATTCTGGCGGCCTGGCGCGCAGAAAGTACGGCCCGTCCCCTTGCCTGATCGATCACCGCCTGGATTACTGATCCCGAACACCCGGACCGAATGATCGGTCGTCCTGATTGGCGTGGTCGGCGAGGGAGAAGTCCCCATGGCGGATGCGACGGAGCGGCTGGACTCGGGGGAACGGCTCGCCCCGGAGGCGCTGCGGGCGTTGCAGCTGGAGCGGTTGCGGACATCGCTGCGGCACGCGTACGACAACGTGCCGTTCTACCGGGACTCCTTCGACAAGGCCGGCGTACGGCCCGACGACTGTCGCTCGCTCGCCGATCTGGCCCGCTTCCCGTTCACGACGAAGGCCGACCTGCGTGAGAACTACCCGTACGGGATGTTCGCCGTGCCGCAGGACCGTATTCGCCGTATCCACGCCTCCAGCGGCACCACCGGGCGTCCCACGGTCGTCGGCTACACCGATGCCGACCTTTCCCTGTGGTCCGACATGGTGGCCCGGTCCATCCGGGCGGCGGGCGGGCGGCCCGGCGACAAGGTGCATGTGGCGTACGGCTATGGGCTGTTCACCGGTGGGCTCGGCGCACACTATGGTGCCGAGCGGCTCGGCTGCACGGTCATCCCCGCGTCCGGCGGCATGACGGCCCGCCAGGTCCAGCTGATCCAGGACCTGAAGCCCGAGATCATCATGGTGACGCCGTCGTACATGCTCACTCTCCTGGACGAGTTCGAACGACAGGGCGTCGACCCGCGCGGTACCTCCCTGCGCGTGGGCATCTTCGGGGCCGAACCCTGGACCGAGCAGATGCGCCAAGAGATCGAGGAGCGGTTCGCGATCGACGCGGTCGACATATACGGGTTGTCCGAGGTGATCGGGCCGGGAGTCGCTCAGGAGTGCGTGGAGACCAAGGACGGGCTGCATGTGTGGGAAGACCACTTCTTCCCGGAGATCGTCGACCCGATCACCGGCGAGGTGCTGCCCGACGGCGAGGAGGGCGAGCTGGTCTTCACCTCGCTCACCAAGGAGGCCATGCCCGTCGTCCGGTACCGCACCCGGGACCTGACGCGGCTGCTGCCGGGGACCGCGCGGGTGTTCCGGCGGATGGAGAAGGTCACCGGCCGCAGTGACGACATGGTCATCCTGCGCGGGGTCAATCTCTTCCCCACCCAGATCGAGGAGATCGTGCTCCGGACCCCGGGCGTGGCACCCCACTTCCAGCTGCGTCTCACCAGGGAGGGCCGGCTCGACGCCCTCACCGTGCGCGCGGAGGCTCGTCCCGGCGCGTCGCCGGAGGTCCGGGAGGCCGCCGCCCACACCATCGCCGCGGCCGTGAAGGACGGCATCGGGGTGTCGGTGGCGGTGGAGATCGTCGAACCGGAGTCGCTGGAACGGTCCGTGGGCAAGATCCGCCGGATCGAGGACCTGCGGCCCCGCTGACCGCCGAGCGCGGGCGCCCTAGTCGCCCGCGAACCGATCCCGCAGCTCCCGCTTGAGGATCTTCCCGCTCGCGTTGCGCGGCAGCTCCTCCACGAACCTCACCCGCTTCGGCGCCTTGAAGTGGGCGAGCTTCACGCGCGCGTGGTCGATCAGTTCGGCCTCGCTCACCTCGCCGCGCGGGACGACTACCGCCGTGACGGCCTCGATCCAGCGCTCGTCGGGCAGGCCGATCACGGCGACCTCCGCGACACCCTCGTGTGTGTACAGCGCGTCCTCGACCTCACGTGAGGCGATCAGTACGCCCCCGGAGTTGATGACGTCCTTCACCCGGTCGACGATGGTGAAGTAGCCGTGCGCGTCCCGCACGGCGAGGTCACCGGAGCGGAACCAGCCGTCGCGGAAGGCCTCGGCGGTCTCCTCGGGCTTGTCCCAGTAGCCCTCGCACAGCTGAGGGGAGCGGTAGACGATCTCGCCGGAGGTGCCCTCGGGCACCTCCTCGCCGTCCTCGTCGACCACCCGGGCGTCGACGAAGAGCACGGTACGGCCGCAGGAGTCCATCCGGCCCTTGTGCTCCTCCGGGGCCAGCACCATGGCCAGCGGGCCGATCTCGCTCTGCCCGAAGCAGTTGTAGAAGGCCAGCTCGGGCCATCGCTCACGCAGCCGCTCCAGGACCGGCACCGGCATGATCGAGGCGCCGTAGTACGCCTTGCGCAGTCCGTCGAGCTCCCGGGTCGCGAAGTCGGGGCGGCCCGCGAGGCCGATCCAGACCGTGGGCGGGGCGAACAGACTGTCCGCACGCCCGGCTTCGATCAGGTCGAAGAGCCGGTCACCGTCGGGCGACTCCAGAATGACGTTGGTGGCGCCGACCGCCAGATACGGCATCAGGAACACATGCATCTGCGCCGAGTGGTACAGCGGCAGCGAGTGGACGGGCCGGTCCCCCGCGCTCAGATCGAGGGCGGAGATCGCGCTCAGGTACTCGTGGACCAGGGCGCGGTGGGTCATCATCGCGCCCTTCGGCAGGGCGGTGGTGCCGGAGGTGTAGAGGAGCTGGACCAGGTCTTCGCCGCGCGCCTCCGGGCCGTCGTACGCGGGCGCCGTGGCCTGCCGCGCCAGCAGCGAGTCGTCGGCGTCGCGCAGCGGCATCGTGGGGACGCCGTCGGGGAGCCGGCCGGCCAGGGCGGGGTCGGTGAGGATCAGCGAGCTGCCGCACTGGCCGACGATGTACGCGAGGTCGTCGCCGGTGAGGTTCTGGTTGACGGGGACGTGGACCAGGCCCGCGCGGGCGCACGCCAGGAACGCGATGAGATACGCGCCGGAGTTGTGGCCGTAGGCCGCGACCCGGTCGCCGGGGGTGAGGCCCTGGCCGAGCAGGACGCTCGCCGCGCGGGAGACGGCCTCGTCGAGTTCCTCGTACGTCCACGCGCGTTCGCGGTCCTCGACCGCGGTGCGTTGCGGGGTGCGTCGGGCGCTGCGGCGCAGCACTCCGTCAACCGTGCTGCCGTGTCCTGGCGTCATGACACATGATCCTCGGTCTCCCGAACAGATGGGTCAAGGCTGACACCGGACACCCGGCCGAGGACACATACCCGTTGGTATGCTCAACGGTTCCTTCCCTCAATGACGTTGGGAGGCACGATGCGCACCCGCCCCAGACGGCTCGTCGTCGCGGCCGTCGCCCTGCTCGCCACCACGGCCGGGCTGTTGCCCGCGGCCGCGGCCGAGCGGCAGGGCCCGCAGGACCGGCAGGACCGGCAGGACCGGCAGGAACAGCTCTCGCACGGTGGTCTGTCCGCCGTGGTCCGCTATACCGAGTACGGCATTCCGCACATCGTCGCCGACGACTACAGGTCCCTCGGCTTCGGCACCGGTTGGGCGCAGGCCGCCGACCAGGTGTGCACGCTCGCGGACGGGTTCGTGACCGTGCGCGGCGAGCGTTCACGGTTCTTCGGACCGGACGCGGCGACCGACTTCTCGCTGTCCTCGGCGACCAGGAACCTCTCCAGCGACCTGTACTTCCGCGGCGTACGCCAGACCCGCACGGTGGAGAAGCTCCTCGCCCAGCCGGCCCCGCGCGGCCCGAGCCGCCAGGTCAGGGACCTCATGCGGGGCTTCGCGACCGGGTACAACTCCTGGCTGAAGCAGAAACGGATCACCGACCCCGCCTGCGAGGGCGCCGCCTGGGTGCGGCCGGTCACCCCGCTGGATGTGGCGACCCGCTTCTACGCCATCGCCGTACTCGGCGGCCAGGGCGGCGCCGTGGACGACATCACCGGCGCCCAGCCGCCCACCGGATCCACCGGATCCACCGGATCCACCGGATCCACCGGATCCACCGGATCCACCGGCGCAGGCAAGGACAGCGGGGCCGCCCCGGACGCCGACGCCCTGATACGGGCGGTGCGCGAGCGGACCGCCGACGCGGACATGGGCTCGAACGCGGTCGCCTTCGGCGGTGACACCACGGCGAACGGCCGCGGTCTGCTGCTCGGCAACCCGCACTACCCGTGGCACGGCGGCCGCCGCTTCTGGCAGGCGCAGCAGACGATTCCCGGCGAGCTCAACGTCGCCGGCGCCGCGCTGCTCGGCTCGCCGACGATGTCCATCGGCTACAACTCCCATGTGGCGTGGAGCCACACCGTCTCGACCGGCGTCCCGTTCAATCTGCACCGTCTGACGCTGGATCCCGCCGACCCGACGGTCTACCTCGTGGACGGCGAACGCGAGCGGATGAAGAAGCGGACGGTGACCGTCACGGTCAGGGACGGCGCACCGGTGACCCACACCCAGTGGTGGACCCGGTACGGCCCGGTCGTGGCCTCCACCGACGGCGAACTCCCGCTGCCCTGGACCTCGACCACGGCATACGCGCTCAACGACCCCAACGCGGCCAACCTCCGGTTCGGCAACACCTCACTCGGGTTCAGCAAGGCCCGCGGCACAGCCGACGTCCTCGCGTCCCTCGCCCGGAACCAGGGGCTCCCCTGGGTGAACACCATCGCCGCGGACGCCTCGGGACACTCCCTCTACACCCAGTCGCAGGTCCTGCCCCGGATCACCGACGACCTAGCGGCCCGCTGCTCCACCGACCTCGGCAGGACCACCTACCCGGCGGCGGGCCTCGCGGTCCTCGACGGTGCCCGCGGCGACTGCGCCCTGGGCCGCGACGCCGACGCCGTCCAGCCCGGCATCTTCGGTCCGGCGCGCATGCCGACGCTGAAGGACGCGCCGTACGCGGAGAACTCCAACGACAGCGCCTGGCTGGCCAACGCCGACCGTCCGCTCACCGGATACGAGCGGGTCTTCGGCAACATCGGCACACAGCGCTCGCTGCGCACCCGCGGCGCGATCGAGGACGTGGCGGCGATGGCGGAGCGGGGCGGTCTGACCGTCCGGGACCTGGAGCGCCAGCAGTTCACGAACCGGGTGCCCGCCGCCCACCTGGCCGCCGCCGACACGGCGAAGGCATGTGCCGTACTACCGGGTGGAACGGCGACGGGCAGCGACGGCAGGGCGGTCGACGTGAGCGAAGCCTGCTCGGTGCTCGCGTCCTGGGATCGCACCATGGACACCGGCAGCCGGGGAGCCCTGCTCTTCGACCGCTTCTGGCGGAAGCTGACGGCGAAGGTGCCGGCCGCCCAGCGGTGGAAGGTGCCCTTCTCCCCGGCGGACCCGGTACGCACGCCGAACACGCTCGACACGGACGCCCCCGGCTTCGCCACGGCCCTCGCGGACGCGGTCGCCGAACTCCGCGCGGCGGGCATCGCGCTCGACTCCCGCCTGGGCGAGCACCAGTTCGTCGTACGGAACGGTCAGCGCGTCCCCGTTCCGGGTGGCACGGAGGGCCTGGGTGTGTGGAACAAGGTCGAGCCGGTGTGGAACGCGGCGCAGGGCGGCTACACCGAGGTCTCGACCGGCTCCAGCCACATCCAGGCGGTCGGCTGGGACGGCGGACGCTGCCCGGTGGCCCGTACGCTCCTGACGTACTCCCAGTCCTCGAACCCGAACTCGCCCCACTTCCGCGACCAGACCCGGTTGTTCTCGGGCGAGAAGTGGGTGACCGCACGGTTCTGCGAGAAGGACATCCTGTCCTCGCCCGCCCTGAAGGTCGTCCGCGTGCGCGAACGCTGAGGGAGTGTGGTCCTGTTCCACGTGGTCCCGCCCCACATGGGGCGGGACCACAAAGGGCGAAACCACATAGGGCGGGACCACATGGGGCGGGACCACACGACGCGAAACTATTCCTCGGCTTCGCAAAAGCGATGCGGCCGAATGCTTCATTCCTGCGTCTCCGTGCCCCCGTGCGCCCCCGTGCAGAAAGGATTCACGAAACCGCAGGCCGGTTGAACTGGGCAGTACATGACTCGAACGTCAAATCGGTGGGACATCCACCGACTTTCGTGTGTGCCGATTGAGGCAGGGGTTTTCGATGAGTCGTGTTGCGCCAGACCCAGAGCAGGGATGGACGGTGGGGACTGCACCGGGCATATTCCCCACTGTCAGCCACGGTATCGCGTTGTTCCGGCGCCCGCTGGATTTTCTGAATTCCTTACCCGCTCGCGGGGATCTGGTCGAGATACGCCTGGGTCCACTGCGCGCATGGGTGGTCTGCCACCCGGAGCTGGTCCACCAGGTCCTCATGGACCCGCGCACCTTCGACAAGGGCGGCCCGCTCTACGACCGGCTGCGGACGCTGTTGGGCGACGGCGTCGGCACCTGCCCTCATCAGGCCCATCGGCGGCAACGCAGGCTTCTCCAACCCGGCTTTCGCAAGGCCCGTGTCGCCGAACACACGGAACTCATGGGCGAGGAGGTGGAGTCGGTGTGCCGTGAGTGGCGGGCGGGGCAGCAGGTCGACATCAGCGCGACCATGCTGACGCTCTCGGCACGGGTGATCAGCCGCGTTCTCTTCTCCGACTCGCTCGACTCCGCCACGGCCGCCGAGATGCACAGGTGCCTCGTCACCATCGTCCGCGGCCTGTTCCTGCGGACGGTGGTGCCGGTCGATGCCCTGTTCCGGATTCCCACGCCCGCGAACCGGCGATTCCTGCACGCTTCCGCCCGTCTGCGCGCGCTCGTCGACGCGGCCATCGCCGAGCGCCGACGGGGCGATCCCCTCAGCGAGCGGGACGACCTGTTGGGGGTGCTGCTGGCGGCCGCGCGCAGTGACGGCGAAGCGGCGGCGATCACCGAACAGGAGGTCCGCAGCCAGGTGCTCACGCTGATATTCGCCGGAGCCGAGACCACCTCCCTGTGCCTCGCCTCCGCCTTCGAGCTCCTGGCGCGACATCCCGAGGAGGAACGCCGCGTGCACTCCGAGGTCGACGTCGTGCTCGCCGAGGGGCGGCCGCCCGGCCGCGACGAGCTGCCGCGCCTCGTCCGAACCCGGTACGTCCTCACCGAGACCCTGCGCCACCGCCCGCCCGGCTGGCTCTTCACCCGGGTCACGACCGAGGAGACGGTTCTTGCCGGGCAGCGTCTCCCCCGGGGCGCCACCGTTCTGTACAGCCCGTACCTCCTGCACCACGATCCCGCCTCGTTCCCCGAACCCGACCGCTTCCTCCCCGGCCGCTGGGAGCCCACGCGGGCCGCCGCGGTCCCGCCCGGGGCGATGATCCCGTTCGCCGCGGGCGCCCGGAACTGCATCGGCGACACGTTCGCCATGGCGGAAGCCACGGTGGCCCTCGCGTTCATCTCCCGCCACTGGCGGCTGCGCCATGTGCCCGGACACGTCGAACGGCTGCGCCCCGCGGCGTCCTTGGGGCCGAGGGGTCTGGTGATGGTCTGCGAACCGCGAGCACCACGCCCGGTGGACTCAGCTCCTCGGGCGCCCTCCCTCGTCCCCCGGGCAACGCCGACCCCTCGCGCCCACGACCCCCGAACGGCAGGTGGCGACGATGTCCACGACGCATGAGGAAATCGCGTTGACCGCACCGCGCGCGATTCCCGCCCTCAATCTGCGGGAACTGATCGACGCGAACCTCTACATGCCCTTCCCGTTCCAGAGCAATCCCCACGCATCCGAAGCGGCAGCGGGAGTCGACGCGTGGCTGCGTACATGGGGGCTCACCGACGAGCCGGAAGTAGCGGCCATGATCTCCTGTACCCGACCCGCCGAACTGGCGGCCTACAACAGCCCGACCGTGGATTCCGGCCTCCTCCAGATCATGGCCAACCAAATCGCCTACCAGTTCATCTTCGACGACCGGGCGGAAGACGTCGGCCTTCAGCGGCCCGGTCGACTGCTGCCCATGCTGAGCGAGAGCGTCAGGATCCTGCGGGACGGACAACGGCCCGAGAGCCCTCTCGGGGCCGCCCTGGCCGATCTCCAACGGCAGGTCCAGGAGCGGTGCACACCCGCTCAGGCAGCACGGTGGGCGTGGAACAGCCGCGAGTACGTGCACGGTCTGCTGTACGAAGCGGTGGCCCAGACCCACTCCGCCCCTGTGGGCAGCGGGCTCTGCCGGTCCATACGTTCCCTCATCGCGGGGATCGAGCCGTTCCACCCGCTGTGCGAGGCCGCGCAGCCGTACGAGCTGGCCCCGGAGGAACTCCGGCATCCCGTCGTGCGGCGCCTGGGGCGCCTGTCGGTCGACGCGGCGGTGTGGACAGCCGACCTGTTCTCCGCCGTGAAGGAGCAGCGGGCCGGCGGCGTGATCAATCTGGCCCTCGACTACCAGCGCGCCCACCAATGCTCCCTGCCGGAGGCCGTCACGCTGGCCATCCGGCGCATCAACGGCACGATCGGCGAGTTCGAGGAGCTCTACGGTGAGATCAGGCCGGAGCTGAGCCCGGCCGGCGTCGGCTATGTGGAGGGAATGGCCGGCTGGATCCCCGGATGCTACTTCTGGTCCCGCACCGTGCCTCGGTACGCGGACACGATGGCGGCATCCGCCATTCCCTGAGCCTCCGCCCGACCTGCCGCCGCAGGGGAGGGAGCTCAAGCGGGAGCGCGACATATTACCCAAACGGCCGAGTCCTGAACGCCTGCTCTCGAAAGTTCACCCTCCTTGCCGACCTCCTGTTGCAACCCGTCCAAGGGGCGTGCGTGAGGGCGTACGCTCGCCCCCGTCCGGCGGGAGCAACGACAGGAAGCGGTAGACCACATGGCCCATGGGCTGCGGCAACCGATCACCGAACACCGGCCGCTACTCGAACGCAACCGGGAACTCCGGGCGCTCGACTCCGCGTTGTCGGATCTCCACAAAGCTGTCGACGGCATGCCCCGGGTGCCGCGTGGCGGGTTGCTCGCCTTCACCGGGGAGGCCGGGCTGGGCAAGACCACACTCATCGCGGCGGCGCGCGCCGGCGCCGTCGCACACGGACTCACGGTGGTCTCGGGCACGGGGGGCGAGAAGGATCAGGGGCTGGCGTTCCGCGTCGTCCGCCAGGTCATGCAGCCCACCCTGGCCACGATGAGCGAAACGGAACGTCGGGCCTTCCTGGGCAGCTGGTACGACATCGTCGGCGCCGCGCTCGGCCTCGAGGCGACGGACACCACTCACAGGCCGGACCCGACCGGGGTGCGCGACGGCCTCGACTGGGTCATGACGCGCCTCACCGTGATGAACGGGCCTCTCGTCCTGCTCCTGGACGACATGCACTGGGCCGATGCCGAATCCCTCGACTGGCTCGCCTCCTTCGCGCCCCGGGTCGCGGACCTCCCGCTCTTGATCGTCGTCGCCTACCGGCCCGACGAACTCCCGTCCGACGCGACCTCTTTCCGCACCCTCGTGGAGCGCCACGAGAAGCGCCCGCACGCGCTGTCGCCGCTCGGCAGGGACGGTGTGGCGCGGATCGTCAGGACCGAAGTGGGCGAGGAGGCCGAGGACGAGTTCTGCGCCGAGTGCTGGGCGGTCACCGGCGGCAGCCCGTTCGAGACCGTCGAACTGGCCATCAGGCTCCGTGAGCGGCAGGTGCGGGGCACTCAGGACGAACTGGACGTGATCGGGGACCTCGCCGCCGCGGTCAAGGGCCCCGGACTGATCGAGCGCCTCCACCGGCTCGGCCCGACCACCGTCCGCTTCGCGTGGGCCGCCGCCGTACTGGGCGGGTCCTTCTCCCCCGAACTCGCCGCCGGCATCGCGGTGGTCGGCAGCGAGGAAGCCGCCGAGGCAGCCGAGAAGCTGCGCGCCTCCCGCATCCTCGCGGACGGCGACACGCCCGGGCGCAGCCTGGAGTTCGTCCACCCGTCGATCGCCACAACGATCTACCGCGCCATCCCCTCGGGCCTGCGGGTCGGCATGCACAACGCGGCGGCCGACGCCGCCCAGGCGGCCGGGCTCGGGCCCACGGCCGCCGCCCGGCACCTGCTGGAGGTGCCCTGCGACGGTCGGCCCGAAGCGGTCTCCGTCCTGCGCGCCGCCGCGCACGAGTATCTCTGTGCCGGGGCCCCGGAGGCCGCGCGTCGCGTGCTGACCCGAGCGCTGCGGGAACCGCCTCCTGCGGAGGACCGCGCCGCGCTCCTGCACGAACTGGCCTGCTCGACCTTCCTGATCGAGCCCACAGCCACGGTCAGCCACCTCCGGGAGGCGCTGACGGAGCCGGGCATCGATCCCGACCTGCGCGCTTCCATCGTCTACCGGCTGACCCAGGCACTGGCCAACACCGACCGGCTGACCGAAGCCGCGGCGGTGGCCGCCGACGAAGCGCGGCGGGCCCCCAATCCGCGTATCAAACTGCGTATGCAGGCCGATCACTTCGTCTGGAGTGCGTTCCGCACCGACGAGTCCGACTCGTCCGCCCGCTCGCGCCGGCTGACGCGGCTGGCCGACAAGCTGACCGGCCGCGGCCTGGAGGAGCGCTACATCCTCGGCCTGCGGGCATGGGACGCCCTGGTACGCGGCGAACCGCGCAGAACCGCCCTCCAGCATGCCCAGGAGGCCCTGCGCGGAGGGATGAGCTGGACCGACGAGAACCGCGGCTTCGAGGTGCCCGTGGCGGTCGCCCTGCTGTTCATGTACTGCGACCAGCCGTGGCGGGCCGAAGAACTGTTCACCAAAGGCATGGCCGAGTGCGAGCGCAAGGGCTGGAGCGGCTCCCACCTGGCGCAGGGCCAGACCCTCTTCGGCTACATCCGCTACCGTCGCGGCTGCCTCTCCGAGGCCGAGGATTTCGTACGGGCCGGACTGCACACCGCCGAGCGCGTCGAAGGCGCGGTGCCCGCCCAGTGGTTCGCCATCGGGATCCTCATCCAGATCCTGCTGGCCCGCGGGCGGGTCGGCGACGCGCGTCGGCTCGCCGACACCTACCACTACGGCGACGTGGTCCCGAACGCCGTCATCTTTCCCGATCCCCGCACCGTGTACGCCGAACTGCTGCTGGCCGAGGAGCGGTACTCCGAGGCGGCACGGCTGTTGTCCGCCGTCGGGGACTGGCTGGAGGCACGTAACTGGCGCAACCCTGCCTGGTGCCCCTGGCAGCTGGACCTGGCCTCCGCTCTCGCCCGCACCGACCCCGACCGGGCGGTCCGCCACGCCCGGGACGCCGTCAAGCGGGCGAGGGACTTCGGTGCGGCATCCGCGATCGGCCATGCGCTGCACATCGAGGCGGAGGTGACCGGCGGTCCGGCCGCCCTCGATCTGCACACCGAGGCCATCGAACACCTGGAGCGGTCGCCCGCGTCGTACGAGCTGGCCCGAGCGCTCGTCGGGCACGGCGCCGCGCTGTCCCGCAACGGGCAGGTGCAGGAGGCTGCCCATCGGCTCTACCAGGGGCTGGAAGGCGCTGTTCACTGTGGTGCCGAGTCCCTCTCGGCACGGGCCCGGCAAGAGCTCTCGGCGGCCGGGCTGCGCCCGTTGCCCCTGCGCTACGCGCAGACGGACACGCTCACCGCCCGTGAGCGGCAGACGGCCGAACTGACGGTCCAGGGCCATCCGGTGGGGGTGATCGCGAAGCAACTGCACCTCACCGAGCAAGGGGTACGGCAACTGCTCTCCTGCGTCTATCGCAAGATCGGCACCGACGCGGCGGGCCTGACTCAGGCTCTGGAGACCTTCCCGTGTCCTCGGCAGTGACTGACCGACGGGCGGCGTGCGGAAGCGGTCACACGGGCCGGCTACGCCCCTCCCAGTACGGGTCCCGCAGCCGCCGTTTGTACAGCTTGCCGTTGGGGTCGCGCGGCATCTCGGTGATGAAGTCGACGCTCTTGGGCCGTTTGTAGCCGGCGAGCCGCCCGGCGCAGTGGTCGAGGATCGTGGCGGCGAGGGCGGGGCCCGGCTCGTGGCCCGGGGCCGGTTCCACGACGGCCTTGACCTCCTCGCCCCAGTCGTCGTGCGGGATGCCGAAGGCGGCTGCGTCGGCGACGGCCGGGTGGGCGAGCAGAGCGGACTCGATCTCGGCCGGGTAGATGTTGACCCCGCCCGAGATGATCATGTCGATCTTGCGGTCGCGCAGGAAGAGATAACCGTCCTCGTCGAGGTAGCCGAGGTCACCGACCGTGAAGAAGTCGCCGATGCGGTTCTTCTCCGTCTTGGCCTGGTCCTTGTGGTAGGCGAAGCCGCCGGTGTTCATCTTCAGGTAGACGGTGCCGAGTTCGCCGGGCGCAAGCCGGTCGCCGTCGTCGTCGAAGATCGCGAGTTCGCTGATCGGCCACGCCTTGCCGACCGTGCCGGGCTTCTTCAGCCAGTCCTCGGCGGTCGCGAAGGCACCACCGCCTTCACTCGCGGCGTAGTACTCCTCCACGCACGGGCCCCACCAGTCGAGCATGGCCCGTTTCACATGGTCTGGGCAGGGGGCGGCGCCGTGGATGGCGTGCCGCATGGAGGAGACGTCGTAGCGGGCCCGAGTCTCCTGCGGAAGCGCGAGCAGCCGGTGGAACTGGGTCGGGACCATATGGGTGTGCGTGCAACCGTGGGCGTCGATCAGGCGGAGCATTTCCTGCGGGGTCCACTTGTCCATGAGCACCAGCCGGTGGCCTATGTGCAGGGAAGCGCCCGCGAACTGGAGTACGGCGGTGTGATACAGCGGCGAGCACACCAGGTGCACGTTGTCCTCGAACGGCCGGATGCCGAAGATGCCGAGGAAACCGCCGAGGTAGGACTCCTCGGGTGTCCTGCCGGGCAGTGGGCGCCGGATGCCGCGCGGGCGGCCGGTGGTGCCCGAGGTGTAGTTCATGACCCAGCCGAGCGTGCGGTCCGCGGGCGCCGAACCCGGTTGTCCGTCGAGGAGTTCGGCGTACGGCCGGAAGCCCTCGACCTCGCCGATCGCGTACCGGTGGGTGCCGGGCAGGCCCGCCTCGTCGGCGGCGTGGCGGGCGGGAGCGGCGAAGCGCTCGTGAGCGAGGAGCACCTTGGCGCCGGAGTCGGCCACGATCCAGGCGATCTCCGGGCCGACGAAGTGGTGGTTGACCGGGACGAGATAGAACCCGGCCTGGCTGGCGGCGAGATAGGCGGTGAAGAACTCGGGGCTGTTGGGCAGGACGACCGCGAAGGCGTCACCGCGCCTCATCCCGGCCGCGCGCAGGCCGTGGACGAGCCGGTTGGCGTCGGCGTGCAGCCGGCCGGCGGTCCACTCCTCGCCGTCGGCGGAGACGAGGACCGTGCGGTGGGGGTCGGCGTCGGCCTGGGCCCAGAAGCCCGCGGGGGGTGTGCTCGTCACTGGCCGCTCCTTCCGGCGATGCGGTTGATCCGGTCGATGGACTGCTCGAAGCCACGAGTGAGGTCGTCGAAGACGGCCCGGACACTGCGTTCGCTGTTCATCCGGCCGACGATCTGGCCGACGGGTGTGCCCAGCAGCGGCCCGACCTCGTGCTTCTGGATCCGGGAGACGGCCTCGGCCACCAGGAGGCCCTGGAGGGGCATGGGCAGGGTGCCGGGTCCGTTCGGGTCGTCCCAGGCATCCGTCCACTCGGTGCGCAGCTGGCGTGCGGGCTTGCCGGTGAGGGCGCGGGAGCGCACCGTGTCGCCGGAGCCGGCGGCGAGCAGTTTGGCGGTCAGCGCGGCGGAATGCAGATCCGCCTCTGTGGTGGTGAGCCATATGGAGCCCAGCCACACACCTTGGGCGCCGAGGGTGAGTGCCGCCGCCACCTGTTGGCCGCTTCCGATCCCGCCGGCCGCCAGTACGGGCAGCGGGTCGACGGCTTCCACCACTTCCGGGGTGAGCACCATGGAGGCGATGTCACCGGTGTGGCCGCCCGCCTCATACCCCTGGGCCACCACGATGTCGATGCCCGCCTCCTGGTGCTTGCGGGCGTGCCGGGCGCTGCCCGCGAGCGCGGCGACGAGCACACCCCGGTCGTGAGCGCGCTCCACGACGTCCGCGGGCGGTGAGCCGAGGGCGTTGGCGAGCAGCTTGATCGGATAGTCGAAGGCGACGTCGAGCTGGGTGCGGGCGACCTGTTCCATCCACCCGGTGATCCGCCAGCCGGACTCCTCCCCCTCGGCCAGCTCGGGCACGCCGTACTGGGCGAGGGTGTCCTTGACGAACTGCCGGTGCCCTTCCGGGATCATCGCCTCGACGTCGGCCTCCGTCAGTGTTTGGTTGTTCGGGGCCTCGACCTTCTTCGCGGGCATGACGACGTCCAGGCCGTAGGGTCTGCCGTCGACATGTGCCTCGACCCAGTCGAGGTCGCGTTTGAGGTCGTCGGATGCGGTGTAGCGGACCGCGCCGAGCACTCCGAAGCCACCGGCCCGGCTGATGGCCGCTGCGACGGCGGGGAACGGCGTGAAGCCGAAGATGGCGTGCTCGACTCCCAGTCTCTTGCTCAGCTCCGTCTGCATGGGCGCAGGATGCCGCAGTCCTTCGGACGACGGAAGACCTTTTCTGATACACCGTCAGATCTCTTGGGTGAGCACCCCGTTGACACGGCTCCCACCTGACACGAAAGTTTCACCACGCAAGGTGATCCCGGAAAGATACTTTCAGCCGGAGCGGCGGGAGGAACCTCGATGACCGACGGCAGAAGCGGACTGACCAGGCGTCAACTGGTCGCGGGCACCCTGGCCCTGGGCGGTGCACTGGCCATCGCCCCCTTCCCGGCCGGACCGGCGGCCGCCTCCTCCGGCCGCAGCACCCTGCGCCACGGCTCCCCCGAGCGCGCCGGCCTCCTCCCCGCACCCCTTCGCCGACTGGTCACCGACGCCGAGGCGTTCCTCGGCCCCTCCCCCGCGCACCCCTGGTACGCGGGCGCCGTACTGCTCGCCGGGCGTGGCGGGACCGTGGCCCTGCACGAGCCCATCGGAACGGCGGTGCGCTATCAGGCGTACGACGAGAAGACGGGCACCGGCGTCGAGTTCCCGTCCGATCAGCAGATCCCGATGGCCGAGGACACCGTCTTCGACCTCGCCTCGGTGTCCAAGTTGTTCACCTCGATCCTCGCCGTGCAGCAGATCGAGCGGGGTGCGCTGGGGCTGGAGGCGACGGTCGCCTCGTACCTCCCGGACTTCGGCCGCGCGGGCAAGCAGGACATGACGATCCGTCAGCTCCTCACGCACACCTCGGGGTTCCGTGCCTGGATCCCGCTGTACGCCGCGCCGACGTACGAGGCGAAGCTCGAACTCATCTGGAACGAGGCGCCGCTGAACCCACCGGGCTCCAGCTACCTCTACTCGGACCTGAACCTGATCTCCCTCCAGCTGGTGCTGGAGAAGATCACCGGCCACGGGCTCGACGCCCTCCTCCATGACGAGATCACCGCCCCGCTCGGCATGCGTCGCACCCGCTACAACCCGCCCGCCGCCTGGCAGCCGAAGATCGCGGCCACCGAGGACGCCCGCAAGCCCTGGTCCGGCCTGGACCGGGGGCTCGTGTGGGGCGAGGTGCATGACGAGAACGCCTTCAGCCTCGGTGGCGTCGCCGGCCACGCGGGCGTCTTCTCGAACGCGTGGGACCTCGCGGTCCTCGGCCGGACGCTGCTCAACGGCGGGATCTACGGCAGGTGCCGCATCCTGGAGCCGGAGTCGGTGGACCTGATGTTCACCGACTTCAACACCGCCTTCCCCGGCGACGAGCACGGCCTCGGCTTCGAGCTCTACCAGCACTGGTACATGGGCGCGATGGCCACGCCGCACACCGCCGGGCACACCGGCTTCACCGGCACCTCGCTCGTCCTCGACCCGACGACCGACTCCTTCCTCATCGTGCTCGGCAACTCGGTCCACCCGGTGCGCAGTTGGCGCTCCGGCTCCGCGCCGAGGGTCGCCGCCGCCGACAACATGGCCCGCGCCGTACCGGTCCGCCCCCGCCACGGCCGTACCGCGTGGTTCTCGGGTATGGCGACCGCCGCGACGGCGACGCTCGCGCTCCCCGCACTGGACACCTCCGCCGCCGACGCGTCCACCGGTGACGCGTCCCTGCGTTGCGCCCTGTGGTGGGACACCGAACCCCGGTCGGACATCCTCGCCCTGGAGTCCACTACGGACGGCGGAGCGACCTGGCAGCCGCTCCCGTTCACGACCACCCGCCACGGCGAGCGGCCGCAGGACCGTCCGACCGGCACGGTCACCGGCTGGTCGGGCCGCGTCTGGCACCGCCTCACGGCCCGACTCCCCGCGCACCGGCAGTTGGTGGTCCGCTGGCGGTACACGACCGACCGGCTGTACGTGGGCCGTGGCGCCTACGTCGACGGCCTCCGTGTCGAGGCGGCGGACCGCGTCCTCTTCGACGAGGCCCGGCCGGCGGATGCGGCCCGGATCACCGTGAGCGGCTGGAGCGCCTCGGCGGACTGACGGCCACCGCCACGACCGCGACGCCCGAACCGCCCGTCAGTCCCCGGACCGCTCCAGCACCGCCATCGCCGCATTGTGCCCCGGCACCCCGCTCACTCCTCCCCCGCGCACCGCGCCCGCCCCGCACAGCAGCACGTTCGCGTGGGAGGTCTCCACGCCCCAGCGGCCGGTGTCCTCCTGGGCGTAGGGCCAGGCCAGGTCGCGGTGGAAGATGTTGCCGCCGGGGAGGCGCAGGTCACGCTCCAGGTCCAGCGGGGTCTTCGCCTCGATGCACGGCCTGCCCTCCGCGTCCGTCGCCAGGCAGTCGGCGATCGGCTCGGCGAGGTGGGCGTCCAGTTGGGCGAGTGTCGACTTCAGCAGTTCCTCGCGTACGGCGTCGTTGTCCTGTGCGAAGAGCCTCGCCGGGGTGTGCAGGCCGAACAGGGTGAGGGTCTGGTAGCCCTGGGCCACGAGGTGGGGCCCGAGGATCGTCGGGTCGGTCAGCGAGTGGCAGTAGATCTCGGACGGCGGCGCGCCGGGGAGTTCACCGGCGGCGGCCTGGGCGTGGGCGGTGGCCAGCTGGCGGTAGCCCTCGGCGATGTGGAAGGTGCCGGCGAACGCCTCGCGCGGGTCGACGGAGGTGTCGCGCAGCCTCGGCAGGCGCTTGAGCAGCATGTTCACCTTGAGCTGGGCTCCCTCGGCGGGGGCCGGGGGTGTGTCGCCGGTGAGGGCGGCCAGTGCCTGCGGGGAGGCGTTCACCAGGACGTGGCGGGCGGCGGCGACGCCCTCGCCTTCGGCCGTCCGATAGGTGACCTCCGCCGTACGGCCGTCCGTGTCGATCCGTACCGCCTCGTGCCCGGTGACGATGTCCGCGCCCGCCGTGCGCGCCGCCGTGGCCAGGGCGTCGGTGAGGGCGCCCATGCCGCCGACGGGGACGTCCCAGGCGCCGGTGCCGCCGCCGATCACGTGGTAGAGGAAGCAGCGGTTCTGCTTGAGCGTCGTGTCGTGGGCGTCGGCGAACGTGC
This sequence comes from Streptomyces sp. NPDC057623, assembly GCF_042800355.1. Taxonomy (NCBI): domain Bacteria; kingdom Bacillati; phylum Actinomycetota; class Actinomycetes; order Kitasatosporales; family Streptomycetaceae; genus Streptomyces; species Streptomyces sp. NPDC057623. The sequence continues at coordinate 69,541 of NZ_JBHVGZ010000012.1, read as the reverse complement.
CGATCAGGGCGTCCGTCAGGACCACGCCCCGGACCAGGTCGTCCGTGAAGCGGTCCTCGACCGCGACGCCGATCGGCTCCTCGAAGAGGGTTCGCCAGGCCTCCTCGTCGTCCACCCGGTGGCGCAGTTCCTCCCGGCTCGGCAGGGGCTCGGTGAGGGTCGGGAACACCCGCCTGGCCACCTCGCCGGTCATGTCGTAGAAGCGCTGCCAGGCGGCGTACTCGCGCTCGGTGCCGGTCAGCCGGGCGAACGCCTCGCGGGTGCGCCGTTCACCGCCGCCCACCAGCAGTCCGGTCGAGCGTCCGTCCCGTTCCACGGGGGTGTAGGAGGACACGTCGCGCGTGCGGACCCGGAAGTCCAGTCCGAGGTCCCGGACGATCTTCTTCGGCAGCAGGCTGACCAGGTACGAGTAGCGGGAGAGCCGGGCGTCGACGCCCGCGAACGGGCGCGTGGACACGGCGGCGCCCCCGGTGTGGTCCAGCCGTTCCAGCACCAGCACGGACCGGCCGGCGCGGGCCAGATAGGCGGCTGCGACCAGACCGTTGTGGCCTCCGCCGACGATGACGGCGTCGTACGTACGGTGTCCCGGGTGTCCCACGTGTGCTGGCATGGTTCTTCGTAACACGTGATGATCTAGGTCGGCCATAGGTGGGACACCCTGGGGGCCACGGGCCACCTTGGCCGTCACCGGCCTCCGGACGCCCCCTGCTGCCGCAGCACCGCCACCCTCCGGTACAGCTCGGCGGCCTCCGCGCCGCGCCCGAGCTGCTGAAGGCAGTGGGCCTCGTCGTTGCGGCTGGCGAGGGTGTCGGGGTGGTCGGCGCCGAGGACGCGTTCGCGGGCGGCGGCCACCCTGCGGTACTCGGTGAGCGCGTCAGGCCAGCGGCCCAGCCAGCCGAGGCTCACGGCCACCTCGCGCCGGCTGACCAGGGTGTCCGGGTGGTCGGGGCCCAGCACGCGCTCGCGGATCGCGCTCACGTCACGCGATTCGGCGAGGGCCTCCTCCCAGCGGCCGAGCCGGCCGAGGTTGACGCCGAGACCGTGCCGGGCGCGGAGGGTCTCGGGGTGCGCGGGGCCGTGGACGCGTGTGCGGTCGTCGATCAGGTCGCGGTAGAGCTGGAGCGCCTCCCCGCTGTGGCCGAGGCGGCCGAGGCTGATGCCTACCTCGTAGCGGGCGGCGAGGGTGTCGGGATGGTCGGGGCCGAGGGCCTGGGCTCGGGCCTCGGCGACCTCGCGGTAGGTCTGGAGCGCCTCGGGCCAGCGACCCAACTGGCCGAGCGCGTAGGCGACTTCGTAACGGGTGACCAGGGTGTCGGGGTGGTGTGCGCCGAGGACGCGGGCGCGGGCGTCGGCGACCTCGCCGGCCATCCGGTACGAGTCCTCCAGGCGGCCGAGTCTGCTGAGGTTGAAGGCGAGGTTGTGGCGGCAGCGCAGGCTGTCGGGGTGGTCGGCGCCCATCGCGCGCTCTCGTGCCGTCAGGACGGAGGTGTAGACCTGGTGGGCGTCGAAGTGGCGGCCCAACTGGCCCAGTACGTACGCCATTTCCTGCCGGGCCGCGAGGGTGTCCGGATGGTCGGGCCCGAGGGACAGGCTGCGGGCACGGGCGACGTGCTTGTACTCACGCAGGGCGTCGGCGGCGCGGCCGGTGCGGCTGAGGGTGAAGGCGAGTTCGTAGCGGCTGGCGAGGGTGTCCGGGTGGTCGGGGCCGAGGAGGTGTTCGCGTTCCGCGGCGACCGCGCGGTGCACCTCGCCCGCCTCCGTCCAACGGCCCAGCCGGCCCAGGCTCAGCCCGGCGTTGTGCCGTCCGGCCAGCGCCGTGAGCGCCGCGGCGGACGGGGCGGGCGTTTCGTCGGCCGCGGCGGTCTCCGCGGGCCGGCCGGTGGTCGCCCGTGGGATCCACTCCCCGGTGAGGCCGGCCGCGGCGTCCGGCGGTGTGGTGCGCAGTCCGGCGCCGGTGGCCTTGTGGCCGGTGGTCATGCCCCGGGTCCAGGACGGCAGGCGGGGGGCGCGGGCCACGGGCTCCGGGGGCCTGAGGTCCGGCTGCGGGGTCACCACGGTCGGCACGTACGCCGGTGTCGTACGGCCCAGACTGATCCGGCGACCCAGCTCGCGGCCGTCGTGCGGGCGTTCCTCGGGTCGTTTGGCCAGCAGGTCGAGGATGACCTTCTCGAAGTACTCGGGCAGCTCGGCGCGGTGGCTGCGCGGCGGGCGGGGCGGGGTGTCACGGTGGCCGACGAGGATCGCCCAGGGGTCGTCGAGGTCGAACGGCGGCACCCCGGTGGCGATCTCGTACAGCACGCAGCCCAGCGAGTACAGGTCGCTGCGCTGGTCCACCTCGTCTCCGCCGATCTGTTCCGGCGACATGTAGTGCGGGGTGCCCATCGCGATGCCGGTGCCGGTCAGCCGGGAGGTGAAGCCGATGTCGTGGGCGAGGCGGGCTATGCCGAAGTCGCAGATCTTCACCGTGCCGTCGGCGAGCCGCATGATGTTCGCGGGCTTCAGGTCGCGGTGCACGATGCCCTGTCGATGGGTGTAGGCGAGGGCGGCGGCGACCTGGTCGGCGATCTCGACGACGTCGGGGACGGGCAGTGGATGGTGCTTGTTGTCCTCCAGGAGCTGGCTGAGGTTGCGGCCCTCCAGCAGCTCCATGACCAGGAACAGGACCCCGTCGGACTCACCGAAGTCGTGGACGACGGTCACGCCCCGGTGCTGGAGCGCCGCGGCCACCCGGGCCTCGCGGCGGAACCGCTCCCGCAGGACGCGGGTGAAGGAGTGGTCGTGGTGCGGTCCGAGCGGCTTGAGGCACTTCACGGCGACATGCCGGCCCAGCGACTCGTCGCGCGCACGCCACACCTCGCCCATACCGCCGCGCCCGATCGGCTCGAGCAGCCGGTACCGGCCCTGGATCAGCCTGCTGTCCCCCATCTCCCGCGTTCGCCCCCCGTTGTGGTCCGCCCGCCCTCCCCCGGCTCGTCCAGTATGGCGAGCTATCGTCCGAGTTTGTACGGTGCCGGGCGGGAGCCCGGGCCGAGCCGGGCCATGGCGCGCAGGATGTGTTTGGGCGGGAGTTGCCAGCGCAGACGTGCGGGAACACAGCGCAGCAGGGTGCCTGTGGCACGCAACTGGCGGGTGACGGTGGCGGGTTCCGGGGCCGGTCTGCCGTACAGCTCGTGGGCGTACGGCGGCAGAGCGGCGTACGCCAGGTGCGCCACGCGCCGCCACAGAACCTCGCGCGCCGGGACGAGAAGGGGATGCGTCGGCGGGCGGAGCAGGAAGTCGTCCACGGCGCGTGCCTCGGGTCCGCAGGCGAGCTCGGGCCGCACCTTCTCGAAGTACGCCGCCATCTCGTCCCTGTTCGCCGGTACGGCGTCGGGGTCCAGGCCCACCAGCCGGGCGCTGACGCGGTGTTCGCCGATGTAGCGGTCGGCCTGCGCGTCGGTGAGGGGGAAGCCGGAGCGGCGCGCGACCCGCAGATAGGAGTCGATCTCGGCGCAGTGCACCCACAGCAGCAGTTCGGGTTCGTCGACGCCGTACCGCTCCCCCGTGTCCGGGTCGGTGGCGCCCAGCATGCGGTGGATCTTCCGCACCCGGACACCCGCCTTCTCGGCTGCCTCGGTGGTGCCGTAGGTGAGGGTGCCGACGAAGTTCGCGGTGCGCAGGAGCCTGCCCCAGGCGTCCTGCCGGAAGTCCGAGTTCTGCATGACGCCGCGCACCGCGCGCGGATGCAGTGCCTGGAGATACAGCGCACGGATTCCGGCGACCCACATCATGGGGTCGCCGTGCATCTGCCAGGTCACGGAGGAAGGGCCGAAGAGGCCGGGGTCACCGCTGCGTATGGCGTCCACCTTCGTCAGTGTGACGAGGATTCCTGGTTGGCACAAAGGAGGGATGGTCGGCACTGCAGGGGAGGCGATGGCGAGTGGTGGGGCGATTTGCCTAGGCTGCCTCAGCATGGAGGGGCAGCCGTCAGGGTCTGCCTCGCGGTGATGGGTGCGGGAGAGACAACCGGTGAACCGCCAGGGCGAGCAAGGCAAGTTGGTGCGGGACCGCATTCCGCAGATCATCCGTGAGGGCGGGGCTGAACCCGTCACCTACGTCGCGGGCCCGGAGGACTACCGCAGCCGCCTGCGGGACAAGCTCCGCGAGGAGGTCGCCGAGTTCCTGGACTCGTCTGGACCGGCAACCGCTGACCACGGCCGCCCCGACGGTCCTTCGGTCGGGACCGCGCTCCGCCTTCCGCCGGCACACGACACGCCGTTGGCCCGGCAGCGGCCTGACCTGCGGTGCGCCAAGTGCCAACCAGCGATCCTGGTCACAGCAGGCTAACGCCGCACCCTCGGCATCCCCAGTCCGATCCAGGAGATGATCTCCCGCTGGATCTCGTTGTTGCCGCCGCCGAAGGTGAAGATGACGGCCGAGCGGTAGCCGCGCTCCAGTTCGCCGTGGAGTACGGCGCCCGCCGAGCCCTCCTTCAGCGCCCCTGGTGCGGCGACGATCTCCATCAGCCAGGCGTAGGCGTCGCGGCGGGCCTCGGAGCCGTAGACCTTCACGGCCGAGGCGTCCTGTGGGGTGAGCGTGCCCTCCTGCACGGCGCTCACCATCTTCCAGTTCAGGAGCTTGAGGGCGTCGAGCCTGGTGTGGGTCTGGGCGAGGCGGCGGCGTACCCAGGGGAGGTCGATGACGCGGCGGCCGTCGGTGAGCTTGGTCTCCGTGGCCCAGCGCTGGACGTCGTGCAGGGCGCGGATGGCCATGGTGCCGTGGGCGGCGAGGGTGACGCGCTCGTGGTTGAGCTGGTTGGTGATCAGGCGCCAGCCCTGGTTCTCCTCGCCGACGCGGTGGGCGACGGGGACCCGGATGTTCTCGTAGTAGCTGGCCGTGGTGTCGTGCGAGGCGAGGGTGTTGATGAGCGTGCAGGAGTAGCCGGGGTCGGTGGTCGGGACGAGGAGCATGGTGATGCCCTTGTGGGGCGGTGCGTCCGGGTCGGTGCGGACGGCAAGCCAGACCCAGTCGGCGGTGTCGCCGTTGGTGGTCCAGATCTTCTGGCCGTTGACCACGTACTCGTCGCCGTCCCTTACGGCGCGCGTCCTGAGCGAGGCGAGGTCCGTCCCCGCGTCGGGCTCGCTGTAGCCGATCGCGAAGTCGATCTCGCCGGCGAGGATCTTCGGCAGGAAGTACGCCTTCTGCTCGTCCGTGCCGTATCGCATGATCGTCGGGCCGACCGTGTTGAGCGCCATCAGGGGCAGCGGTACGCCCGCCTGGGCGGCCTCGTCGAAGAAGACGAACTGCTCCATCGCGGTCAGACCGCGTCCGCCGTACTCCTTGGGCCAGCCCACGCCGAGCCAGCCGTCCGAGCCGAGCCGCCGGATCGCCTTGCGGTAGTGGCGCTTCTGGGCCGCCGGGCCGGTGGTGGGGGCGCCTCCCGTGTCTTTCGGGTCATGAGGGAGGGTCTCGGCGAGGTCCGGCACCAACTCGGCGAAGTAGTCACGAAGCTCGCTGCGCAGCCGCTGCTGCTCGGGCGTGTATTCGAGATGCACGGCGCCTCCAGGCTCCCCGGGACCGGTCCTGACGGCGCACACCGTAGAACGTGTTCCAGAAATTGGGAATGGCGAGGAGCGGGAGAACGCGAGCGCCGGTCTGACGTGGCTCAGTCGAGCGTGGCCATGAAGTCCGTACAGGCCCGTGCGCAGTCGCGGCAGGCCTTCGCGGCGTCCTCGGCCTCCGGGTGCCTGTCGAAGACATGGGCGCATTCCAGGCAGACCGTACGGGTCCACTCCAGCTGGATACGGAGGGCGCTCTCGGCGCCCTCGTCCATGTGGCCCTGCTCGCCCAGCGCGCGGCAGGTCGCGTCGCAGACTTCGGCGCACAGGATGCCCTTGCGTCGCACGAGTTCCTGTTCCTCGGCTCCGTCCGGTTCCACGAGGCTCGCGCGCAGGGCACAGGCACGGGCGCAGTCGGTGCAGGCCTGTGCGCAGGCGAAGCGGTCCTCCAGGAACCGGACGAGCTCTTGCTGGGGCGTTGTCGATGTCACACGAGGCGGGTAGCCGGAGCCGTCGGCACCAAACCCGGTGTTCCCCCGTGTGCCGACCGATCATGGCCAACGGGTTCATGAGCGGGACCAGGGGTACTCGCGCGCCATGGACACCACTTGGATGGACATCGCCGCAGCACGGGGCGCGCTCGCCGTCGGGCTGCTCGTCGCCGGTGTGGTCGTCGTGGCGCTGCTCATCGGCGCCTTCGTCCTGGGCAGCCGCATCAGGCGCCGGGAACCGCGTCCGCCCCGCCCCGAAGAGCAGCCCAGGCTGCCCGACGAGGGCCCGGTGCACGAGATCCGGGAGAACCGCGAGCCCGCCGAGGTACCGAAGAGCGACCACCGGCTCTCCCCGCACGACCTGCCCGCCCACGGCAACGTTCCCTCCCGGCCCAGCCAGTCCCAGGAACGGCGGCGCTGGACCGAGGGCGGCAGCGGATCGTTCGGCAGCGGCGGTACGTGACGCCTCCGGCGCCGTACTGGGCCGTGGTCGTGCGCGGCGCACCCTCGCACCCGGGAACCGGGTCATGGCCGGCCCGAACCCCAGCGACCAGCCGCATCAGCCCTGAGGCGCTGGATCTCCGCCTGGGCTCCGGCGACGACCGAGCCGGGCGAGTCCGAAGGTGGCACCCTCCATGAGCCCGGCCTGCCCGTCCCTGCCCGTCGAGCCCGTCGGGGTGTACGGGCCGTACAGGGTGCGCCGCTCGTCAGGGGTCAGTACGGTGCTGTTCTGGTGTTCGAGTTCGGCTGTGGGAGGCCGCATGGCCGGCAACAAGGTGGAGAAGCTGCCGCGCAAGACGTACGAGAAGGAACTGCTGCGTCTGCAGATGGAGTTGGCGAAGCTCCAGGAATGGGTGCGGGCAGAGGGCGCCCGGCTGGTCCTGGTCTTCGAGGGGCGGGACGCGGCGGGCAAGGGCGGCACCATCAAACGGGTCACCGAGCATCTCAACCCCCGGGTCGCGCGGATCGCGGCCCTGCCCAAGCCGACCGAACGCGAACGCACCCAGTGGTACTTCCAGCGGTACATCCAGCATCTGCCCGCCGCCGGGGAGATCGTGCTGTTCGACCGCAGCTGGTACAACCGGGCCGGTGTCGAGCACGTCATGGGCTTCTGCACCCGCAAGGAGTACCAGCGCTTCCTGCATCAGTGCCCCCTCTTCGAGCGGATGCTGGTGGAGGACGGGATCCTGCTGCGCAAGTACTGGTTCTCGGTGAGCGACGAGGAGCAGCAGGAGCGCTTCCGGCGCCGCCTGGAGGACCCCCTGCGCCGCTGGAAGCTCTCCCCCATGGACCTGGAGTCGATCACCCGTTGGGAGGAGTACTCCCGGGCCAAGGACGAGATGATGGTGCACACCGACATCGCCGGGGCCCCCTGGTACGTCGTCGAGAGCGACGACAAGCGCCGGGCCCGGCTGAACATGATCGCCCATCTGCTGGACTCCCTGCCGTACCAGGACGTCCTCCCGCCCGTCCTCGACCTGCCCGAACGGCCGGAGTCGAGCGGCTACCAGCGGCCGCCGCGCGACCTGCAGAAGTACGTCCCGGACCACGCGGCGGACCTCTGAGCCTGCCCGGCGGCCGCTCGCCCCGCTCACGCCTCCCCGGACCGGACGACGGCGACCGGGCAGTGCGCGTGGTGGAGCAGAGCCTGGCTGACCGAGCCCAGGAGCAGCCCGGCGAAGCCGCCCCGCCCCCGCGCCCCGACCACGACGAGCCCCGCGTCGGCGCTGGCCTCGATGAGGGTGTGGCGGACCCGGCCGCGTGCCAGCCTGCGGTGGACGGCGACGTCGGGATACAGGTCGCGCAGCCCGCCCAGCGCCTCGGCGAGGACGCGTTCCTCCTCGTCACGCAGGCGCTCCTCGTCGTACGTCACGAAGGGCGGGTCGGCGGGAGAGTCGTAGGCGCGGTCGGTCCGGACGCTCCAGGCGTGCAGCGCCACCAGGTCCGTGCCGTGCAGCGAGGCCCGGGTGAAGGCGAACTCGACGGCTCCCCGGGCCGCGGGCGAGCCGTCGACGGCGAGGAGCACGGGCCCGGCCGGGTTCGGCCTGCCGCGTACCACCAGCACCGGGCAGGCCGCGTGGGCGGCCAGATGACCTGCGGTGGAGCCGAGCAGCAGGGCACCGAAACGGCTCAGGCCCCGGCTGCCGACCACGGCCAGGGAGGCGGTGCGCGACTCGATCTCCAGCACGGTCACCGGTTCGCCCACGACGACCTCGCGCGTGATCGCGACGCCCGGAGCCGTCTCGTGGGCGCGCCGCTCGGCCCTGGCCATGGTGCCGTCGACCAGCTCGTGCAGCCCGGCGTGGCTCGGCTCCCAGGGCCGACCGCCGGCCGGTATGTGCGCGGCCGGCCGGCCGAAGGCGTGGACCAACCGCAGCCCCACACCGTGCAGCCCGGCCTCGCGCGCCGCGACCTCCACGGCCGCCAGACTCGACGGCGAACCGTCCACCCCCACGACAACCGGGCCGTTCATCGCGCTCCCCTTTCCGGACGGCGTCCGCGGGCGCCGTACGACGTCCCGCGCCGGGGCCGCCGGGCTCTCCATGACGGCGCCGGGGCGGCCGTTGTCCTCCCAGCCTCTCCCCGCCGGCCGCATTCCGCACCGGCCGGGAGGAGCGGCGCGGGTCAGTCGTGGAGGACCAGCCGACCCGTCTGCCCCGGCTCCAGCGCCACCCCGCGCCCCGGGAGCCGTACGTCGATGGGTGAGGCGTCGGAGGCCGGGACCTCGATCTCCAGCAGCCCGCGTTCCAGGCGCAGGCGTACGCCCCAGTGGCCCTGGTAGCGCAGGGGGAACCCGTAGGCGGACAGCTCGGGCAGGGGCACGGGGTCGAGCCACAGGGCGCCGCCCCGGGTCTCCAGGCCGCTCAGCCCGCGCTGGACGAGGTCGAGGGTGCCGGCCATGGCGCCCAGGTGGATGCCCTCGCCGGTGGTGCCGCCCTGTACGTCGGCGATGTCGCCCTGGAGGGCCTCCTGGCAGAACTTCCACGCCTCGCTGCGTCGGCACCGGGCCAGTACCCAGCCGTGCACCAGGCCGCTGAGGGTGGACCCGTGACTGGTGCGGTGCATGTAGTACTCGACGGTCCGCCGCCAGGTGTCCTCGTCCAGGCGCACCCCCAACCGGTGGAACAGGCCCCCCAGTTCGGCGGGTGCGAAGAGGTAGCCGAGCATCAGGACGTCGGCCTGTTTGGATGCCTTGTAGCGGTTGACGGTGTCGTTCTCCGCCTCCAGGATCCGGTCCAGCCGCCGGATGTCGCCGTACCGGCCGCGGTAGCCGTGCCAGTCGAGTTCGGCGAGGTCGCCGTAGCCCGCGAACTGGCTGATGACGCCGTCGTGGAAGGGGACGTGGAGGGTGCGCGAGACGTCCTCCCAGCGTTCGAGTTCGCCGCCGTCCAGGCCGGTGCGCTCGACGAGTTCGCGCCTGCGGGGCTCGGGCAGGGTGTCCAGCAGCTCCAGGGTGCGGGCCAGCACCCAGGCCGCGGTGACGTTGGTGTACGCGTTGTCGTCCAGGCCGGGCGTCTCGGCGTCCGGGTACGCCTCGTGGTACTCGTCGGGCCCTACGACTCCCTTGATGCGATGCCGGCCCAGGCTCCCGTCGTAGACGGCCCGGTCCGCCCAGAAGCGGGCGATCTGCAACAGCATCTCGGCGCCCTTGGTGTGCAGGAACTCCATGTCGCCGCTCGCCTCGCAGTACTGCCACACGTTGTACGCGATGGCCGAGCCGACATGGTGCTGGAGCCGGGAGTGGTCGGGCAGCCAGCGTCCCGAACGCGGGTTGAGATGGAGCTGCTGGGTCTCCTCACGTCCGTCGCTGCCGCTCTGCCAGGGGTACATCGCGCCCCGGTGGCCCACTGCCCTGGCCGAGGTGCAGGCCTGTTCGAGGCGTCGGTGGCGGTGGCGGAGCAGGGCGCGGGAGACCTCCGGGAAGTGCAGGTTGAGGAAAGGCAGGACGAACAGCTCGTCCCAGAAGACATGGCCGCGGTACGCCTCCCCGTGCAGTCCGCGGGCGGGCACGCCGACGTCGAGGTCGGCGGTGTGCGGGGAGAGGGTCTGGAGCACGTGGAAGAGGTGCAGCCGCAGAATGCGGCCCGACTCGCCGGGCACGTCGAGTGCGGCGCGGCGCCAGAGCTGCTCCCAGGCGGTGCGATGCGACGTGACCAGTGCGTCGAAGCCGGGGGCCCGGCCCACCCGGTCGACGGCGGCGTGCAGCGGGTCGCTGATGGCCGGGTCGCGGGAGGTGTGCAGGGCCACGGTCTTGTCGACGGTGACGGTCCGGCCGGGGGCCAGGCCGAGCGTCAACCGCTGGATGGCGTACGGCCGTTCATGGTGGTCCGCGACGGGGGCGTCGGCGGTCAGCCGGGACGCGATGCCGATCCGGATGTCGGAGGTGCGGGTGCGGCAGCGCAGCCAGACCGTGTCCGGGGCGGAGGTGCCGGTGTGGACGTGGGTCAGATGGCGGCCGTCGAGGTCCCGGTAGCGCGGCACGCCGGAGTTGGTGACCCCGCCGTCCAGGGCCGCCTCCACCTCGACCGGGCCGGAGAACCCCTCCGCCGTGAACTCGGTGCGCAGCGCGGCCAGATGAGGGTCGGCCATGTGCACGAACCTGTGCTGACGGATCGTCAACACCCGGCCGCCGCCCAGGCCGTACCGTGTCCGGCGCTCCATCAGCCCTGCGGACAGGTGCAGCATCTGGCGGTGGTCGAGCACGTTCGCGGTGTCCGGCACGATCCAGTCCCCGTCGGGGAGCCGGAACCGCAGGGGCAGCCAGTTGGGGACGTTGACCATGTCCTCGTTCTCCACCCGGCGGCCGGCCACCTTGGAAGTGAGGCGGTTATAGATGCCGGCCACATAGGTTCCCGGGTAGTGAATGTCGTCGGCGGCGCACTCGGGGAGCGCGCCCCTGGTGGCGAAGTAGCCGTTGCCGAGCGTGCACAGGGACTCCCGAAGGCGCTCGTCGGCCGGCTTGTAGCCCTCGTACTCCCAGCTCCAACCCATGCCTTCGGTTTCCAGGCCGCGCTCTGTCACGTCGGCGCTCCTCCCGAGCAGAGTTCTCCGAGATCGCGTACGACGAGGTCGGCACCGTGCCGTAGCAGCCGCGCCCCGGTGCCCGCACCGGCGTCCCGGTCCACCCCGACCACCAGGGCGAATCCGCCCCGCCGGCCCGCCTCCACGCCCGCCAGGGCGTCCTCGACGACGGCGGCCCGGTCGGCGGGGACCCCGAGCCGGCCGGCCGCCTCCAGGAACAGATCCGGCTCCGGCTTGCCGGCGAGACCCAGCCGGGCCGCCTCGCCGCCGTCCACGAGGGCATCGAACAGGTCCAGCACACCGGCCCGGCTCAGCAGCTCACCGGCGTGCCGGGACGCGGAGGCCGCCGCCCGGGGTACTCCTGCCGCGCGCAGGGCCCGCACCAGCCGTACGGTCCCCGGGTAGGCGTCGACGCCGTGCTCGCGCAGCCGCTGCGTGAAGAGGCGCTCCTTGTCCTCGGCGACGGACCGCACCGTCTCGTCCGACGGCTCGATGCCGCGTGCGGCGAGGAAGGCCGCGGCTCCGTCGAGGCGGGATTTGCCGTCCACGTGCCGCAGATAGTCCTCCCGTTCGTCGAAGGGGCGGCGCTGGTCGGGGTCCTCGGGCGGGTGGGCGCGCAGGAAGCCGTCGAAGGCCACCTTCCAGGCGGCGGCATGCACACGGGCCGAGTCGGTGATCACTCCGTCGGTGTCGAAGACGACGGCGCGCACGTCGTGCAGGACGGGGGCGAGCACGGGTCCGCAACGGTGGGGGCCGGACGGCCGATGCATGGTCACCCTCGCCGCGCCGGGCCGGTGGCCGGTCGGGGCAGGGGGCGGCGCCATGCCCGTACTGCATCCAGGGGATGCCGGTGCAGGTCGGCAGTGGGGAACGCGAACCGCACGGCCTCCTCACCTCCCGCTCGACGGCTCGCCCGCGCCCTGGCGGGATCCGCTCATGGGTACCCGCCAGACCCGCCTTGTCACCTCCGGATGCCGTCGCCGCTCCGCCGTCCGCCCCGGAAAGCCGAGGGGCCCTGGCGTATCAGCCACGCGCATGGTGTGCTGGAGGTGACGGGAAGGACCCAGAAAGGCGCGGGGAAGCGGATGACGGCCGCGCACCGCGCAATCAGGATCCGCGAGAAGTGGATAGGGCCCTTCCCGCCCTCAAGCCTTCCCACCCGGGAGTCTCCCGGCCCGCTCAGGTCGGCCGTCGCTTCCGTTCGGGCGCTCAGTCACCCCGGTAGAGCGCGGTGAGCAGCTCGATCGTCTGCTGCGCCGCGGGCGGCGGGTCGTCGCGCCACCAGGCCAGCCGCACGGCGATGGGTTCGGCGTCCCTGAGAGGCCGGTAGACGACGCCGGGGCGCGGGTACTGGTGGGCGGTCGCCTCGGCGGTCACGCCGACGCAGCGGCCGGAGGAGATCACCGTGAGCCAGTCGTCGACGTCGTGCGTCTCCTCGGTGGCCGGGCGGGCGTCGGGCGGCCACAGGTCGGTCGTGGTGGTGCCGGTGCGGCGGTCGACGAGCAGGGTGCGGCCGCTGAGGTCGGCCAGCCGGACCGAGCGGCGCCGGGCCAGCGGGTCGTCTGCGGCCACGGCGCACAGCCGCCGCTCCAGCCCGACGATGGCGGAGTCGAACCGCCGGTCGGCCAGGGGCCGGCGTACGACGGACAGGTCGCAGGCGCCTTCCGCGAGGCCCGCGGTGGCCGTGTTGACGCGGACGAGTTGCAGGTCGGTCCCGGGGTGGGCGGTGGCCCAGCGACGCTGGAACGCCGGGGTGTGCCGGCCGAGCGCCGCCCAGGCGTAGCCCATCCGCAGCCGGGCGTGCCCGGAGCCGGCTTCCCTGACCAGGTCGTCCACCTCGCCGAGCACCCGCCGGGCGTGCGTCAGCACGCGCAGCCCGGTCCCCGTCGGGGTCACCTCGCGGGAGGTCCGCCGCAGCAGGCGTACGCCGAGGGCACGTTCGAGCGAGGCCAGCGAGCGGGAGACAGCCGCCTGGGAGACGCCGAGGGCGAGGGCGGCGTCGGTGAACGTGCCCTCGTCGACGATCGCGACGAGACAGCGCAGCTGCCGCAGCTCCACATCCATGACTCAAGCGTATAGATCGAGCGCTCAACGCATTTTGCGCAAAGATCGAGGGGACACACGATCGGCGTATGCGCTCCCGCCCGGCACACGCGCCCGCCCTCGCACCCGGCCCCGAATCCGCCTCCGCCTCCGCTTCCGCTTCCGAGTCCACTCCCCTGGCCCCGCTCGACGGTCCCGGCCGGGCGCGCGGGCGGCTCGCCGGGGTGGGCACGATGATCGGCAGCGGTCTGTCCACCCAGACCGGCGCCGCGATCGGTTCCCTCGGCTTCCCCGTCCTCGGCCCCGAGGGTGTCGTCGCGGTGCGCCAGTACGTCGCCGCCTTGGTCCTGCTGGCCGTCGGCAGGCCGAGTCCGCGGTCGTTCACCTGGCGGCAGTGGTGGCCGGTCATCCTGCTGGCGCTGGTGTTCGGCACCATGAACCTCTCGCTGTACTCCGCGATCGACCGTGTCGGCCTGGGCCTGGCGGTGACCCTGGAGTTCCTCGGCCCGCTCACCATCGCCCTGGCGACCTCGCGTCGCCGTGTGGACGTCTGCTGCGCGGTGATCGCCGCGGCCGGTGTCGTCACCCTGATGCGTCCGCGGCCCTCGGCCGACTACCTCGGGATGGCCCTGGGCCTGCTGGCGGCCGTGTGCTGGGCGTCGTACATCCTGCTCAACCACACCGTCGGCCGGCGCATCCCGGGAGCGCAGGGTGCGGCGGCCGCGTCCTGCCTGTCCGCCGCGATGTTCCTGCCGGTCGGCGTCGTCGTGGCGCTGCGGCATCCGCCGACCGCGGGCGCCGTCGCCTGCGCGGTCGCCGCCGGTGTGCTCTCGTCCGCGGTGCCCTACCTCGCGGACCTGGTCACCCTGCGCCACGTCCCGGCCCGGGCGTTCGGACTCTTCATGAGCGTCAACCCGGTCCTCGCGGCCCTGGTCGGCCTGATCGGTCTGGGCCAGGACCTGGGTGCCCTGGAGTGGGCGAGCATCGGCGCCATCGTGGTCGCCAACGCGCTCAGCATTCTCACGTCACGGACGTGAGGCGTGAGGACTGCGTGAAGTACGCGGACCTTGTCGCCCGGCTCTGGCCGCCGTCCGGTGCCCCCGACCCCCCGGACGGCTGGACCGGTCCCCCCGAGTGGCGGGAATGCCCGGGCCGGCCCGCTCACCGCGCGCACGGCGTTCTACGGTCGGGGGTGACGTCGGAGCACCAGAGCGAGCACCGGCGGTCGGCGGCAGCCAGGTGTGCGGCCGCCGACGTACGCACAACGACGACGAGGCGGGACGCACGTGATCCGGGTAGTGGTGGTGGACGACGAGGCCCTGGTGCGGTCCGGTTTCCAGCTCATCCTCGGCGCGGCCGACGACATCGAGGTCGTCGCCACCGCGCAGGGCGGCGAGGCCGTCGAGACGGTTCGGCGGGAGCGGCCGGACGTCGTGCTGCTCGACATCCGGATGCCGGACGTCGACGGGCTGACCGTGCTGCAGCGCCTGCGGACGCTGCCGGAGCCGCCGGTGGTGGCGATGCTGACGACGTTCGACGCCGACGACTACATCCTCACCGCGCTGCGCACCGGCGCGGCCGGCTTTCTGCTGAAGGACACCGAGCCCGACCAACTCGCCCACCTGGTGAGGACGTTGGCCGCGGGCGGGGTGGTCCTGTCGCCGAAGGCCTCCCGCGCGATCTGGTCGAGCCACCCCGGCGCGGCCGCGGCGGACGACGCCGAGGCCGGCCGGGTGGGGCGGCTGACCGAACGCGAGCGCGAGGTGCTCGTACTGATCGCGGAGGGGCTGTCCAACGCCGACATCGGCGCCCGCATCCACCTCAGCTCGGGCACGGTCAAGGACCATGTCAGCGCCATCCTCACCAAGCTGCGGGTCGGCAGCCGGGTGCGGGCGGCGCTGCTCGCCCAGCGGGCCGGACTGCTCGACGAGGCGCCAGGACCGGGGGCGCAGCGGTGACCGGGCGCCGCCCGTGGTGGGAGCGCGTCCCTGCTCCGGTCGTCGACGCCGTGGTCGTGGCCGTCGCGGCAGCCGACGTCTGGTTCAGTCTGTCGGGCGAAGGCCGCGTCGAGCAGGCCGCGGCCGTGCTCGCCTGTCTCGCACTCGCCGTCCGCCGGCGCTTCCCGCTCGCCGTTTTCCTGCTCACGCTCCCGGCCAGCCTGATGCTGGACATCGTGTTCGCCCCGTTCGCCGCGCTGTTCACCCTGGCCGAACGGTCCCGCGACCGACGGCTCCTCATCACCTGCGCGGTGCTCTTCGCCCTCGCCTCCGCGGCCCCCTGGCCGCTCGACGAACTCTCCTCGCACGAGCGGAACTGGACCCTGGTCTACTTCTTCTACACGCTGGCGACCGCCGCGACACCGGTCCTGCTGGGCCAACTCCTCCAGGCGCGGCGGGATCTGGCACGCCGGATCGAGGAGATCGAGGAGGCCCGCGAACACGAACGGCTGCTGCACTCCCAGGCGGTACTGGCCCGCGAGCGCGCCCAGCTCGCCCGCGAGATGCACGACGTCGTCTCCCACCAGGTGAGCCTGATCGCCGTACAGGCCGGCGCCCTCCAAGTCGCGGCGAAGGAACCGACCTTTCGGGAGGGCGCCCGCACCATCCGCTCGCTGAGCGTCGACACGCTCGACGAGCTGCGCCACATGGTCACGTTGCTGCGGGCGTCGGGCGGCCACGCCACCGAGCTGACCCCGCAGCCCACGCTCGCCGACCTCCACCGGCTCGTCGCGACCAGCGGCGTCGAGACGGACCTCACCGGTGAACTCCCGCCGGACATCGGCACACCCGCGCAGCGCGCGCTCTACCGCACCGTCCAGGAAGCCCTCACCAACGTCCGCAAACACGCTCCGGGCGCCTCCGCGACGGTCCGGCTGTGGCAGGACGGCGACGCTCTCGGCGTGACCGTGACCAACACACCGCCCACCCGCCCTTCGCTCCCCCTGCCCGGCTCGCACCAGGGGCTGATCGGTCTCGGGGAACGTGCCGAACTCCTCGACGGCAGCCTGGAGTCCGGGCCCACCGACGACGGGGGCTTTCTGGTACGGCTCCGGCTTCCGGCCCGCTCGGACTGAGGAACACCCCCACCGGAACGCGACGTACCGTGCGCAGAGGCCCCCCCAGGACCGCGGCGTCCTTCTCGCCCGCGCCCGCGCCCGCTCGCGCGAGCAAGTCGGGCGCGGCCATCGTGATCCTCCTCTATTGGACGAGCTCCCAGTCCTGTGAACCGTCGTCGACCGCGTTCTGAAGGGTGAGCGGCGCGCCGGCGGTCGCACCGGTCAGGTACAGGCTCGTGTTCCTGACCGACTGCAACTTGTAGAACCCGTCGGCGGTCTTGACGAGGTTCCAGCTGCCCGTGGCGCTGTTGTCGACCCACTGGCCGATCCGCTGGCCGACCGTCGCGTTGCCGGTCCAGACGGCCGCCGCGCGGCCGCCCGACTTGTTGAGAAGGGTGACGCCACCGTTCGGTTCGGTCGTCACGTGCCAGTACTGGGTGTCCCCGTTCGCCGCCGAACCGGGCGCCTCCAGGCGGACATCGGGAACGTCCGAGTTGCCGATGTTCGCGTCGTTGGTCTTGTTTCCCGTGCCGATCACCTGGTCGGTCCTGCGGTTGACGACTTGGTAGTAGGCGCCGTCCGACCGGCCCAGGTCCACCTCGGCGAAGCGGAGCGTCGAGGTGCCCTGGTTGTTGAGCACGGAGACGCGGCCCGTGCCCTCGACGTACTGGAGGTTGCGGCTGTATCCGGCCTGCGAGGTCGTCTGGTACTCCTTCCAGGTGCCGTCGCTGCGTCCGCTCTCGTTGACCCAGACGTTGCCGCTGCCGGCCGCGTTGTAGACCAGGCGACCGCCGGGGAGCCGGATGACGACCGGGCTGCCGCCGGTCGCGAGAGCGCGGGAACCGGCGTCGAGCGGCAGCGCGGTGACGCCCGTGCCCGTGGCGGAGCCCAGGTGGAACTTCAACGGGTCGTCGGCCAGCACGTACCTGGTATTGGCTCCGCCGGCCCAGTACTCGAAGGTCAGCAGCCACTTGCCGTCCGTCGTCCGGACGACGTTCGTCATGCCCGGCCGTCCGCCGCCGATCTCCGTCTTGCCGCCGCCCATGTTCTGGGTCAGTCCGGCGATGTCGACGACGGGGGCGCTCCACGCCGAGCCGCGACCGTCCCAGGTCTTGTGGACGAGGATCTGGCCCTGGGAGTCCGTGGCGGTGTCGTTGGCGGGGTCCAGGGTCGGGACGCCGGTGGCCGCGTTGAAGCCGGTGTAGTCGTTCTCGTCGGAGTAGTAGCAGACGAGTTGCCCCTTGTGGACCATCAGGTACGGCTCCCAGAGGGGGTCGACCTGCTTGTTCGTGTTCGCGGCGGCGATGTTCTGGCCGGTCGCGCCCGCGCTGCCGCCCTGCCAGCCGCCGGTGGCGATGACGTTGACGACCTTCCACGTCGCACCGTCGTCGGTGCTGGAGTACAGGGCGATCGCCATGTCCTTGCGGTCCCCGTCGTTGGACGGCGTCCAGTTGGGGTCGGCGGCCTTGTGCTCCTTGTAGTACTGGTCGTCGCCCGAGACGACGCTCGCGAGGAGCAGGGTGCCCTGCTTGAGGTTCCCGACGTCCTGCGGCAGGACGTAGAGGTAGGGGTTGGTCCAGTTGCTCGTGTACTTCGCGTACCGGGCGTCGCCGGAGAGGTACGCCGGGGCCTTGACCTCGGACAGCGGCTGCCACGTCGTGCCGTGGTCGTCGCTCTTGTACACCGGGAGGGTCTGCTTGTCCGCGCTTCCCGTCTCCGGGACGACCGTGGACTTCTCGAACGACGCGACCAGCCGCCCGCTCGGCAGCTGTGCCGACTTCGGGTAGACCGCGCAGTTGCCCCGCCCTTTCAGGCACGGTTCGTTCCCGAGCTGGTACAGGGTCCCGCCCGTCGGGTTGTACGCCTGCGCGCTGCTCATGGGTATCGCCACCATCGCGGATGCCGCGACTACGGTGCCCAGCGCCCTTCTCAGCCTTCTTCTGTGCATTGCCCCTCCTTTGGGGATGACCATGGGGATCACCACGGGGATGACCTCGGTGATGCCGTGCCGGCGGCCTTCGTCCTAGGCGGCCGGTCCGTCTGCGGTTGCGTCTGCGGTGCTGAACACCCGTACGTCCCATGCCTGGAGCTCCACCGCCGCGTCTGCCGGAACGCGGCTGCCGTCCAGCAGGTCGGCCAGCTCCACGGGGGCCGGCACGCGGACCGCGTCCCAGCTCCAGTTGTGGATCACATGGATCCGGCGTCCGTCCAAGGACGTCCCGGTCGCCGCGGTGACGGTCTCCGGCAGATCGCGCCAGCCGCTGATCGCGGAGGGCGTGAGCCACTGCGCCAGGGCGCGGGCGAGGGAGCGGCCGGGGATCGTGCCGACGTGGGTGACGCGGCCCGCGCCGTGGCGGCGGCTGGTGATCGCGGGCCAGCGGCCGAAGTGCGGGTGGTCGTAGGAGGCGAGGACCTCGGCGTCGGTGACGGTCAGGCCGTCGGCCCAGCGGGTCGCCGTCGCATCCTGCGGCAGTCGGAGCGGGCCACCGGGCACGGCGTGGACGGGGAGGTCGCTCGCGAGGTTGCTGAACTCGTCGTACGTGACGCCCGCGGCCTCGGCGAGGCGTCCGGGTTGCGGTTCGAGGCGGGCCCTTGCCTCGTGGTCGGCGTATCCGGTGCGCGGACCGAGGACCAGGTGGCCGCCCGCTTCGGCGTAGGCGGCGAGCCAGTCGAGGGTCGAGTCGGCGGCGATGTACAGCGCCGGTACGACCAGTACCGGGTGGCGAAGTACCGCCTCCTCGGGCGCCAGGCCCGCCGACTCGCCGGTCGGGTCGTGCAGTTGACGGGCGTGCACGATCCGTACCTGGCGGCCCGCCTCGAACGCGCCACGGTAGAAGGGGTCGAGGATGCGGTGGTAGGCGGCGGCGTCGGGCTCGCCGTCGGGGGCCGCGAGCGGTGGGTGCTTCTGCATCAGCCACTTGCTGGGCGTCGAGTACACCACCGTGATGTCGGCGTCCGGCTCCAGCCCGGCGACGAGCGGGCCGGCCGTCTCGAACTCGGCGCCCAGGCGGGCGAGTTCGGCGTAGGCGCGGCCGGGCTGTCCGCTGTGCGGCAGGACGCCGCCCCAGTAGGTCTCGGCGCCGAAGCGCAGGGTCTGCCACTGCCAGTACTCGATCATCCGCGCGCCGCGCGCCACATGCGCCCAGGCGGCCTGCCGCCACTGGCCGTCGTAGGCGGGGCGGTTGTCCCAGGCGAAGCCGATGGAACCCGCGTTGGTCTCGGTGACCAGGAACGGCTGCTGCCGGGAGGAGAACATCCAGTCGGCGGTCTGGTACATCGACCAGACACCGGTGGTCTTCCAGATCTGCTCGTGACCGTCGGGGGTGGGGTCGGGAAGCAGGAGGCCGTCCTGCATGTCGTAGTACGGGTTGCCGGAGGCGATGTCGAGCCGGGCCGACAGCTCGTCGTCCGCGACGCCCTGGCGGGTGTAGGAGATACAGGTGGTGACGAAGTGGCCGGGGCGGGCGTGTTCGCGGACGATGTCCGCCTGCCAGCCGATGAACTCGGTGACCTGGCGGGCCTGGAACTCCCGCCAGGCGACGTCGTACTGGGGCTGGGCGTTGCCGTCCGGTCTCCACAGGTCGGCCCAGTCGGAGAGCCGGTGGGACCAGTAGACCAGGCCCCACTCGCGGTTGAGGGTCTCGATGTCCCCGTACCTGGCGCGCAGATGGTCGACGAAGCGCTGGAAGACGCCCTGGTTGTGGAAGAGGTGCAGGCCCGGTTCGTTGTCGACCTGCCAGCCGATGACCGCGGGGTGGTCGGCGTAGCGGGCGACGATCTTGCGGATGATCCGCTCGGCGTGGAAGCGGAAGGCGGGGTGGGTGAAGTCGACCTCCTGGCGGGCGCCCCAGCCGATGCGCTGCCCGGTGGCGTACTCGCCGGTGATCTCCGGGTACTGGCGAGCCAGCCATGGCGGTACGGCGTACGTCGGCGTGCCGAGGATGACGGAGATGCCGCGCTCGTGGGCGCCGTCGAGGACGGGCTGGAGCCAGTCGAGGTCGAAGCGGCCGCTCGTGGGCTCCCAGGTCGACCAGACCGACTCGCCCACACGGATCACGGTGAAGTTCGCCTCGGCCATCAGGTCGAGGTCGGTCTTGAGCCGTTCGTCGGGCCTCAGTCCGGGGTCGTACTCGGGCGTGTACTCGTGGTAGTACGCGGCGCCGAACAGGACACGGGCGGGCAGATCCGCCATGAAGGAACCTCCGGGAAAGTAGGGGGAGTCACTGCTTGACGCCGCCGGCGGCGAGACCGCTCTGCCAGTAGCGCTGGAGCAGCAGGAAGGCGATGACGAGCGGCACGACGGAGATCAGGGAGCCGGTCACGACGAGCGGCAGCATGTCGCTGCCGGCACCGCCTCCCCCGTTCTGCGCCTGCGCGGCCCAGGAGGAGAGGCCGACCGTGATCGGGTACAGCTGCGGGTCGTTGAGCATGATCAGCGGCAGGAAGTAGTTGTTCCAGGTCGCCACGAGCGTGAACAGCAGGACGGTGACCAGGCCGGGAGCGAGCAGCCTGAGTGCGATCCGGAAGAAGATGCGGGCCTCCCCCGCGCCGTCGATACGGGCGGCCTCCAAGAGACTGTCCGGGACGGCGTCGGCCGCGTAGATACGCATGAGGTAGAGGCCGAAGGGGTTGACGAGCGAGGGCAGGATGATCGCCCAGGGGGTGTTGACCAGGCCGGCCTTGGCGAACAGCAGATAGGTCGGGATCGCCAGCGCGGTGGCGGGGACCATGATGGCGCCGAGGACCAGGTTGAAGGCGGCGCGGTCGCCGCGGAAGCGGAACTTGGCGAACCCGTATCCGGCGGCGGCCGCGAGCAGGGCGGCGCCGACCGCGCTGACGGCGGCGTACACGGCGGTGTTGAGCAGCCAGTCCACGAAGACGCCGTCGTCCTGGGTGAAGGTGGCCCTGATGTTCGCCCACAGCTGCGGGGCGTCGGAGAACCACAGGCCGAAGCTGCTGATCAGGTCCTGGGTGCCTTTGGTCGAGGCGACCAGCAACCAGAACAGCGGGAGGAGGAAGTAGGCCAGCGCCGCCAGCATGACGATCGTCAGCGGGGTGCTGCGACGGCGGGTCGCGGGCCGGTGCCGCGTGGGTGCGGTGGGGGCCGTTGCTGTCGCCGGCGGCTGCAGGGTGGTCGTCATGCGGTCCTCCTGCGGTTCGCGGTGAGCAGTACGGCGTAGGAGGCGATGACGATGACCAGTCCGAGGAGGAAGGAGACCGTGGCCGCGTAGTTGAGCTGGTTCCCGGTGAAGGCGAGGGAGTAGGAGTAGAGGTTGGCGGTGTAGGAGCTGCTGATGACGTCCGGGGCGATCTTCATCAGCAGGTTCGGCTCGTTGAACAGCTGGAAGCTGCCGATCACCGAGAAGAGCAGGGTCAGCAGGAGCGCCGGCCGCAGCGCCGGCAGCTTGATCGACCAGGCGATCCGCCAGGCACCCGCGCCGTCCATCGCGGCGGCCTCGTACAGGTCCTGCGGGATGGTGCGCAGCGCGGCGTACAGGATGATCATGTTGTAGCCGACGAACTCCCAGGTCACGATGTTCGCCAGACTGCCGAGCATCCAGCTCTCGCTGAGGAAGTGCGGCGCCGGGAGGTCCAGCTCCCGGCTCAGCTGGGCGAACGGGCCGAAGTCGGGGCCGTACAGATAGCCCCACATGAGGGCGGCGACCACGCTCGGGACGGCGTACGGCACGAAGATGCCCAGCCGGATCACGCGCGCCAGCCGCAGCAGGCCGCTGTCGAGGGCGAGGGCGAACACCAGGGCCAGCAGCAGCATCAGCGGGACCTGGATCGCGAAGAACAGGGCCACGCGGCCGACACCGTGCAGGAGGAGCGGGTCCTTGAGGGCGGTGACGTAGTTGTCCAGTCCGACGAACACGGTGCCGCCGATGAGGCGTTGCTGGAAGAGGCTGAGGTAGGCGGCGTAGCCGAGCGGGGCGAGGAACAGCAGCAGGAAGAGGATCAGGAACGGGGCCACGAACAGGGGGCCGGGCCCGCCGAGCCGGCGGCGTGGCGGGCCTGCTCGGCGCGGCTTTCCGACGTTTGCCGTGGTGGTGGCTGCCATTTCAGTTCCCCTTGACCGTGAAGCCCTGGTTCTTGGCGTACGTCGTCAGTCGTGACTGCCAGGCGCCGAGGGCGGCGACGGTGTCGGCCTGGTCGGCGAGGGACTTGCCGACGGTCTCGGTCCAGTCCTTCGCCGCCTGGTCCAGGAAGGGCGGCCACTGGAACGCGGTCGGGACCGTGTCGCTGATGTCGGCGAAGACCTGGTTGACCTGCTGGCCGCCGTAGAACGCGGGCGCGTCGCCGGTGAAGCTCGGGTCCGCGAGCAGGGACTTGGTCGCCGGGAAGAAGAACTGCTTGGTGGCGAACATCCTGGCGCTCGCCGGGTCGCTGTTGAGGAACTGGGCGAACCGGGCTGCCGCGATCGGGTTCTTCGTGGCGCGCAGGACCGCGGTCGTGGAGCCGCCCCAGTTGCCGGAGACCGGCTTGGTCGCGTCCCACTGCGGCAGCGGCGCCGCCCGCCACTTGCCCGCGGTGGACTTGGCCGAGCCGGACAGGAACGCCGGACCCCAGGCCGCGGTGAGCCAGGTGGCGTACTTGCCCTTGTCGAACCCGGCGTACCACCCGTCGGTGAAGTCCGGGTCGGTGCTGATGACGCCTTCCTTCGCGAGCCCGCCCCAGTACCCGGCGAGCTTCTTCGAGACCGCGTCGTCGACGCCGATGGAGAGCTCGCTCCTGCCGGAGGTGGCGTACGGCTTCGCGCCCGCCTGCCACAGCAGACCGTGCCAGGCGGCGGGTTCGTTCGCCGCGAGGTTGGTGAGGTAGACGTCCGGGTCGGCCTTGTGGAGCTTGCGGGCCGCGGCCGCGAACTCCTCCCAGGTCTTCGGCACCTGGATGCCGTGCTTGTCGAAGATGTCCTTGCGGTACAGCATGCCCATCGGGCCGGTGTCCTGCGGGATCGCCCAGACCTCGCCGCCGGGTCCGCTGACCTGTCCCCAGGTCCAGTCGACGAACTGCTCCTTCAGCGCGGCGGCACCGTACGGGCTCAGGTTCAGCAGGCTGTCCGTGATGGTGAAGGTGGGGACCGCCTGGTACTCGATCTGCGCCAGGTCCGGCGCGCCGGTGCCGGCCTTGAGGGCGGTGCGCAGCTTGGTGTAGTGCTCGACGCCCTGGCCGGCGTTGACGACCTTGACCTTGATCGCGGGGTACTTCTTCTCGAAGAGCGCGACCTCCTGCTGGATGTCCGGAGCCCAGCTCCAGAACGTCAGTCGGGTCGGCGTCTTCATCGCCTTGTCCATGTCGGCCTGGCTGACCGGCTCGGTGGCGGCGGAGGAGCCGCCGGAGTCGCTGTCGCCGCCGCATGCGGCGAGCGTGGCGCCGAGGGACAGCGCTCCGGTCGCGGCGAGGAACCGCCGACGGCTCATGGAGGACGTGGGAACGAGGGATCGGGGCATGGTGAACTCCCGCCGATGGGCTGAGGAACGGCACGCCTGGCGAGGGCGCGTCGTACGGGTGGGAAGAGAGAGGTGTGAGGAGGGGAAAGGAAGAGCTGCGAGGAGGAGGGGTGAGGCGCGGACGTCGCTACCAGGGCATCGGGGTCGCCATGTTCGGGTGTGCGTCGCGCTTGCTGTGGCCGGCGCGCGTGTCACGTGCCGTACAGCTGAAGTCCACGGTCGTGGAAGGGTTTCGCGGGGTGGGGCGTAGGCGGGCGTACCGCCCCGGCTGCGAGCGGGTGCCGCTCAGCCGGGGGCTGCTGCCGTTCGGTCCGGGGCTGCCCGGGCCGGCAGGGGCGCTGTTCAGTCGCGGGTGGCTGGTCCGTTCCCGGCCGGAGGTGCGTGAGCGGCACCGTTCGAGCGGGGGGCCGAGCGCCGTCCGCCTGCCGGGGCCCTCCGGGCGGCCGGGGGTGCGGTCGAGGCACGGACGACGAGTTCGACCGGCGGATCGCTCGCCGGCGCCGGCGCCGCGTCCGGTTTCTCGATCGCCTGCACCAGAAGCCGGAGACCGTCCCGCGCCACGGCGTCGAACGGCTGGCGCACCGTGGTCAGCGCAGGGGTGACATAGGCGGAGACGGGGATGTCGTCGAAGCCGACGACACTGACGTCGCCCGGCACGCGCAGGCCCGCTTCCGTCAGGGCGCCGATCAGTCCGATGGCCATGTCGTCGTTGGCGGCGAACACGGCGGTGACGTCGTCGGCGGCGGCGAGTTCGCGGCCCGCGGCATGCCCGGAGGCGGCCGACCAGTCGCCCTCCAGGACGGGCGGCTGCCGCCTGCCGCGCGCCGACAGCGCCGCCCGCCAGCCTTCGATGCGGTCCCGGGCGGCGAACCACCGCTGTGGTCCGGCGAGGTGATGGACCGTCACATGGCCCAGGTCCAGGAGGTGTTCGGTGGCGGCCCGCGCCAGCGACTCGGCGCCGACGCCCGCGGTCACGGCCCGGGGGCCGCCGAACGTCGCGGGCGCGCCGAGAGCGAGGACCGGTACGTCGACGCTGAGCGGGACCGCTCCCTCGTCCCCCTCGTCGATCGGTTCGGACACGACGATGCCGTCCACGCCCTGTTCGAGCAGCGACTCCACGGCCCCGGCGACGCCTCCCGGGTCGCCCTCCAGCGTGTTGTACACGCGCAGCGCGTAGCCCGCGTCCCGGGCGGCCCGCTCGATGCCGATGAGCAGCGAGGCCGGCCCGTACAGCGCGGTCCCCAGCGTGACCACGCCGATGGAGCGGGTGCGCCCGGAGGCCAGTGCCCGGGCCGCGCTGTTCATCCGGTAGCCGAGTTCCTCGGCGGCTTCGGACACGCGCCGGCGCACGTCGTCGGAGACATAGCGCTCACCGTTGAAGACCCGGGAGACCGTCTTCTGCGAGACGCCGGCCCGCCGGGCCACGTCCACGGCACGCGGCGCGGCAGGGCTCCCGCCCTGTGCTCCCGTTCGCGTCATTGGTGTCTCCCCGATGTCCGGCGGCTCAGATCCTAGCGAGTCAGAGCCGGTCTCCAGGACCCGACGTCCTGTATGACTGCGCTGTCATGACTGCGGTGTCATATCTACGCAGTCGAACAGGACGTGTCAAGACTTCGCGCAGCATCACGGCGACCTCGCGACGAGGCACGCGTCCCGGACAGACCCCCGGCGGGCACCCCACCGCGGACACCGAGCGACCCCGCGCGCCTCCCGGCCGCACATGGCGAACATCAAGCAGTAGTGCCTGGAGCCGCTGCCCCCGTCCCACCGCGAGCGCTTCACGGAGGACCTGCGGCTCCTCAGCCTGACTGGACCGCACGAGGCGTAGGCGAGGCGACAGGCCCGTGTGAGGGATGCCTCACCGCGCCCTGTGCCGAAAGGGTCGCCCCACCCCGTCACCAGGGCGGATCGTGGGCGACATGAAAGATCACCGCATGGCACCCGTCAGTGCCGAGGCCAGTGAGGTCCGCCGCTTCTGGGGCCGCCTCGGTCTTCCCGGGCTGATCGACGTGCACACCCACTTCATGCCCGAGCGAGTCCTGCACAAGGTCTGGGACTACTTCGACACCAACGGGCCGCTGATCGGCGGGCTGGAGTGGCCGATCACGTACCGGAAGGAGGAGGCGGAGCGGACCGCTGTGCTGCGGGAGTTCGGTGTCCGGGCCTTCACCGCGATGCTCTACCCCCACAAGCCGGGCATGGCCGGGTGGCTGAACGGCTGGGCGGCCGACTTCGCCGGCCGCACCCCCGACTGCCTGCACACCGCCACCCTGTTTCCGGAGCCGGACGTCGAGACGTACGTCCGCGAGGCCGTCGAAGCGGGCGCGCGCGTGTTCAAGGCCCATGTGCAGGTGGGAGCCTACGATCCGGCCGACGAACGCCTCCAGCGGGCGTGGGGCCTGCTGGCCGAGGCCCGCGTCCCCGTGGTGATGCACTGCGGCTCGGGGCCCGCGCCCGGCAAGCACACCGGCCCCGAGCCCGTCGCGCGTCTGCTGGCCCGGCACCCGCGACTGCGGCTGATCGTCGCGCACATGGGAATGCCCGAGTACGAGGAGTTCCTCGACCTCGCCGAGCGGTACGACCAGGTGCGGCTGGACACGACGATGGCGTTCACCGACTTCACCGAGGGGTTCATGCCGTTCCCGCGCCGGGCTCTGCCCAGGCTCGCCGCACTCGGAGACCGCATCCTGCTCGGCTCCGACTTCCCCAACATCCCCTACCCCTACCTGCACCAGCTCCACGCCCTGGAACGGCTGGATCTGGGTGAGCGGTGGCTACGGGCCGTCTGCCACGACAACGCGGCTGACCTGTTCGGCCTGTGACACGGTCAGGCGCCTGTGCCACCGTCGAGCCGGGACGACGGAATGGTGCCCGTCGCGGTCAGCTGCCGGTACCACAGGGCGCTGTCCTTGAGGGTGCGGCGCTGGGTCTCGTAGTCGACGTGGACGATGCCGAAGCGCTTGGAGTACCCATAACCCCACTCGAAGTTGTCCATCAGGGACCACACGAAGTACCCGCGCAGATCGACGCCGGCGGCCAGTGCCCGGTGGGCGGCGGTGAGGTGGCGGTGGAGGTAGTCGACACGCTCGGGGTCGTGGACGGCGTGAGTGCCGTCGGGGCGGATGGAGAGGTGGTCGTCGAAGGCCGCTCCGTTCTCGGTGATGGCCAGGGGCTGGTCCGGGAACCGGGTGTGCAGGTCCAGGAGGAGCTCTTCGAGGCCGTCGGGGTCGATGTTCCAGCCCATGGCGGTGTGCGGGCCGTCCTGTGCGACGAACTCGACCTGGGGCGAGCCGGGCCAGGGTGAGCCGCCCATGTCCTTGTGCCCGTCGTTGTTCTGACGTGCCGTCGTGCCGTCCCACAGGCGGACGGCGGTGGTGGCGTAGTAGTTGACGCCGAGCAGGTCCAGGGGCTGGTGGATCCGGGTCAGGTCGCCGTCCTGGACGAACGCCCAGTCGGTGACCGCGGCGGTGTCCTCGATGAGGCCCTCGGGGTAGTGGCCGCGCAGCAGGGGCTCGGTGAAGGAGCGGTTGGCGAGCGCGTCGATGCGGCGCACGGCTTCCTCGCCGCCCTCACCCTGGCCCCGCAGGACGTGGAAGTTGAGGGTGACGGAGTACTGCGGGTCATTGGTGGTGACCTCCCTCAGTTGCCGCACCGCGAGGCCGTGGGCGAGGTTGAGGTGGTGGACCGCGGTCAGTGCCGCGGCGCCGTCGGTGCGGCCGGGGGCGTGGGCTCCGGATCCGTAGCCCAGGTAGGCCGAGCACCACGGTTCGTTCAGGGTCGTCCAGATCGCGACGCGGTCGCCGAGCGCTTCGCCGACGATACGGGCGTAGTCGGCGAAGGCGTGGGCGGTCGCGCGGTTCGTCCAGCCGCCGGTGTCTTCGAGGGCCTGGGGCAGGTCCCAGTGGTAGAGGGTCGCGACGGGGGCGATGCCCCGGTCCAGCAGGCCGTCGACGAGGCGGCTGTAGAAGTCCAGGCCCTTGGGGTTGGCCGGGCCGCGGCCCGTGGGCTGGATGCGCGGCCAGGCGATGGAGAACCGGTACGCCTGAAGGCCCAGGGACGCCATGAGATCGAGGTCTGCTTCGAGGCGGTGGTAGTGGTCGGTGGCGACGTCGCCGGTGTCACCGTTCCACGTCCTGCCCGGCGTGTGGGAGTAGGTGTCCCAGATCGAGGGACCGCGTCCGTCGTCGGTGGCGGCGCCCTCGATCTGGTAGGCGGCGGTCGCGGAGCCGAGGAGGAAGTGAGCGGGGAAGGACAGGGGCTCGGTGGGTTCCTGGCGGGGTGTCGACATGCACGTTTCTCTCTGCTGAGGGATGAGGCGACGCGTTACGGACTTGCCCGGAACCAGGGTGATGTTAACGTTAACAAGCCGTCAAGGCCCTGGCCCCGGCGAATCCCGTCCCCACCCCCGCACCACCCCCGCCCGCCTCGGAGTGCGCCCGTGCCGACCTTCGCCAACCCCGTTCTCGCCGGCAGTCACCCGGACCCGTCGATCTGCCGGGTCGGGCAGGACTTCTACCTGGTCACGTCATCGTTCGCGTACTATCCCGGGCTCCCGGTCCTGCACAGCCGCGACCTGGTGAGCTGGCGACCGCTGGGGCACGTGGCGCACCGGCCGTCCCAGGTGTCGTTGACCGGGCTGGACGTCTCGGACGGCCTCTGGGCCGCCACCATCCGCCATCACGAGGGCACCTTCTACGTGGTCGTGGCCCTGGCACGCGGCCGTCAGGGCAGCACCACGTTCCTGTTCACCGCGGCCGACCCCGCCGGCCCCTGGTCGGACCCGGTCACGCTGGACGCGGAGGGCATCGACCCGTCGCTCTTCTTCGACGACGACGGCCGCTGCTGGTTCACCGCCTGCCGCGACGCCGCCCACCCGGAGGTGACAGGCCCCGGCGAGCTGTGGATGCGCGAACTCGACCTCAAGACCCTGGCGTTGACCGGCCCGACCCACAACCTGTGGTACGGCGCGATGCGCGGCGCCTGGGTGGAGGCGCCGCACCTGTACAAGCGTGACGGCGTCTACCACCTGATCGCGGCGGAGGGCGGCACCGAACACCATCACGCCGTGACCGCGGCCCGCTCCGACACCGTCACCGGCCCGTACTCCACGGACCCCAGGAGCCCGCTGCTGACCCACCGTCACCGCGGCGCGGCGGAACCGATCCAGAACGTCGGGCACGTCGACCTCGTCGACACCCCTGCCGGGGAGACCTGGGCCGTGGCCCTGGGGATCCGGCCTCTGGAAGGGACCCACACACTGGGCCGCGAGGTGTTCCTCGTCCCCGTCGAATGGACGTCCCGGGGCCCGGTCTTCGCACCGGAGACCGGACGGGTGAGCCTCTCGGAACGGCGGCCCGCGGGAACGACGACGGCGGTGTGCGGCGGCACGGCCGAGGACGGGCCGGTGCGGTACGAGTTCAGCGGCAGCGCGCTCGGCCCGGAATGGAACAGCCTGCGCGGACCGGTCGACGACCTGGTCTGCGCCGGCACCGGAGAGGGCGGCCTGACCATCCGCCTCTCCCCCGAGCCCCTCACCTCGACGGGCACCCCCGCGTTCATCGCGCGCCGCCAGCAGCATCTGCGCCTGCGCGCGAGCACCCGTATCCGCTTCTGCGCCACCTCGCCGGCCCAGGAAGCGGGCCTGGCCGTCTTCCAGAACCAACACCAGCACGCCACCCTGGGGCTCACCGTGGACGCTTCCGGCACCCCGCAGGTGGTGCTCACCGCCCGCGAGGCAGGCGTCGCGACCCGCCTCGCGTCGGTCGCCGTGGCGGACCGCGAGGTCGTCCTCGCGGTCGACAGCGACGAGTCCGGCTACACCTTCCGCGTCAAGGACAGCACCTGGACGACCCTGGGCGGCATCGAGCGGTCCTTCTTCAGCACGGAACGAGCCGGCGGGTTCGTCGGCGTCCACCTCGGTCTGTACGGCACCGGCGACGCCGGGGCCGACGCGGCCGAGGCACACGTGGACTGGTTCGAGTACGCCCCGGGACGCGCCGGCCCGGGAGAGGGTCAGCTGTAGAAGTTCTTCGCCCAGCGGTGCTCGGCCAGCCGCGCGAGTCGCCGCGGGGTGAGCGGTGGTGCCTCGGCGATCGCCGCGTTGCGTTCCACGTTCCGCAGGGAGCGCATCCCGACGATGACGGTGGAGACCGCCTGCCCGGCGAGGGCGAAGCGCAGCGCGGTGGACGGGAGTTCCTCGACGTCGATCCCCAGGTCGGCGCAGAGCGCGTCCACCCGGGTCCCGACCTGGGCGGGCCGGTCGTCCCTGAAGTACCAGTTGCGCCAGTCGCCCTCCGGGAAGGTGACGCCCGTCCGGATCGAACCGGTGAGGGCGCCTTCGTCGAGTGCGACCCGGACGATCACACCGACGCCGTACTCCTCGCAGGCCGGCAGCAGGGCATCGGCCGGGGCCTGCTCGAAGACGTTGTAGATGACCTGGACCGTGTCCACGGCTCCGGTGCGCAGGACCGTGAGCACGTTCTCGGGCTGGTGATCCTTGACGGAGATCCCGAAGGCCCTGATCCTGCCCTCCTTCTTGAGGTCGTCCACCGTCTCCAGCCAGTCACCGCGGCCGGTCCAGTCGTCCTCCCAGGTGTGCAGCTGAAGGAGGTCGACGTGGTCACGGCCCAGTGCGCGCAGGCTGGTCTCCAGGCTCTCGCGCAGATGCGACCCGGGGAACGCCTCCATGGGGTCGAGCCCGCTGGGCGCGAGGGGGACGTGCACCTTCGGCCCGACCTTCGTCGCCACGTGCACTCCGTCCCCACCGCCCGGGAGTTCCTTGAGCGCACGGCCGACGACGCTCTCACTTCGGTCGTACGCCCGGGCGGTGTCGATGAAGGTGACGCCCAGGTCGAGGGCGCGGTGCAGGGCGCGTACGCCGGAGTCGTCGTCGGCGCCCACCCAGGCCCCCTGGCCCAGTCCCCAGGCTCCGTAGCCGATCTCGGACACGGTCAGTCCGGTGCGGCCGAGTTCCCGATAACGCATGTGCTGTTCGTACTCCTCGGGTGATGCCCCTGGTGAGGGCCCCTGTCCCAGTGCTGCCTTCCGGCACCACGATGTGCCCGCTCGACGCTACTGACGGCGGCAGCGGGGCGACAGCGCGGCAGAACAGCGAAACTTTCGATCGGTGACGCGCTTGAGGGCTCGGCTGCCGACTCCGCTCAGGAATCCGCGCGAGGGGCGGCGGTACTGCGCCGTACGACAAGCTCCGGCCTGATCCTCAGCCGTTCCGCCTTCTGCCCGCCCAGCATCCGTACCAGCAGCTCGATGGCGCTGCTGCCCAGGTGGACGAAGTCCTGTCGGACCGTGGTCAGTGCGGGCACCAGGTAGCCCGAGCCCTTCATGTCGTCGAACCCGACGAGCGACACGTCCTGCGGCACCCGTACGCCCCGCTCGGCGAATGCGGCCAGCGCTCCCATGGCCATCTGGTCGTTGCCCGCGAAGACCGCGGTCGGCAGGCCGGTGTCGTCCGCGCAGAGCCGGTGGGCGAGGCGGAATCCGCTCTCCGCGCTGAAGTCCCCTTCGAGCCTGCTCCCCTGCGCTCCCGCGTCGGCGAGTTCGGCCTGCCAGCCCTCGACACGGGCCCGGGCGTCGAAGGTGCGCAGGGCACCCGTGAGATGGGCGATGTGCCGGTGCCCCAGGTCGAGCAGGTGCCGAACCGCCAACCGGGCGCCGAGTTCCTGGTCGACCTCGACGAAGCCCAGATCGGGATGGGGCACGCTGCCGGACATCACCACCGCCACCGGCACCCCGAAGGTGAGACCGGACAGCGCCTCCACGGCGACGGGCCGGTCGGCGATGACCGCGATCGCCTCCACGGACTGGTCGGTGAGCCGCTGGAGCGTCTCCGCCAGGTCGCCGCTGGTGCTCTCGCCCTGCCGGCTCGCCAGGCTCACCCAGTACCCGGCCTGCTTGGCGGCCGTCTCCACGCCCAGCAGGATCCGGGGCAGCTCGAACAGGTCCGACCCGACGATCACCACGCCGATCGTCGAGGAGCGGCGGCTCTTGAGGGCCCTGGCCACACTGTTGCGGCGGTATCCGAGCTTCTGGATCGCGGCCTCGACCCGGGCCCGGGTCTCCGGCCGTACCGACGGATGGCCGTTGACCACACGGGAGACGGTGATGTGCGAGACACCGGCCTCCCGGGCCACGTCCATCATGCCTGGCGGCCGGTCCATGTCACCCGTCCCTCTGCCTCAACCCCGGCGGGCGACCGCGCACCCACCACCGCCGATACTGTCACAGGCCCCTGGCCGGACCGGGGCAACGGCTGGACAGGATCCGGACGGACGCGGCGAAGTCGCCCGGCGAGCAGACCTGCGACCGGACGAAGCCGGACGACCCGTACCGTGTCGGCCCATGACTGTCCTCATCATCGGCGGCAGCGGCTTCCTTGGTACCGAGCTGGTGCGCCAGGCCGTGGAAGCGGGGCACGAGACGGCTGCGACGTTCGCCACCACCCAGCCCGGTACCCCCTCGGGTACGGCATGGCACCCTCTCGACGTAAGGGATCAGGCGCGGGTCGCCGAGGTGATCCGTGAGGTGGGTGCCTCGGTCGTCATCAACACGTCCAGCACCAGAGCCGACTGGGCGGTCACCGCGGACGGCGCGGTCCGCGTCGCGCTCGCCGCCGTCGAGCAGGGGTGCCGTCTGGTCCATGTCTCCAGCGACGCGGTGTTCTCCGGGAGCCGTGTCCACTACGACGAGACATGTCTTCCCGACCCCGTCACCCCCTACGGCGCCGCGAAGGCCGCCGCCGAGACGGGCGTACGGCTGGTGGCGCCCGGTGCCGTGGTCGCCCGTACCTCACTGATCATCGGGTACGGCCGGTCGGTGCACGAGCGTGCGGTGCTCGATCTCGCCGCGGGGACGCGAGAGGGGGTTCTGTTCACCGACGACATCCGCTGCCCGGTGCACGTCGAGGACCTGGCCGCCGCCTTGTGGGAACTCGCGCTGTCCGATGCGGCAGGCGTGTTCCACGTCGCCGGCCCGGATGCCCTCAGCCGTTACGACCTCGGCGTGCTGATCGCCGGGCGCGAGGGAGCGGACGCCGCGCGGCTGCCCACCGGGCGTCGGGCCGACACCGTGCCGCCGGGTCCGCTGGACGTGCGTCTGGACGGCCGGATCACTCAGCAGCGCCTGCGGACCAGGATCCGCGGTGCCCACGAGTTCCTCACCGGTGGCCCGCGGGTTCCGGCAGTGGCGCGTGGAGGCGGACGGAACACTTCGGCGTCGACGGGATCGGTCACAGGGTGTGACGTGTCGTGAAGGGAAGCTCTTCAACCGGCCTTGACACCTTGTTTGTTGACGGAGTGCAGACGTCAACGGCGGCCTCAGAACGTTTGTTTGTGAGTGATAGCATTCCGCCGTCTGCGACCTTGATCCACTTCGCTCCGGCACAACCGGCCTGAGGTGGTCTGCTCTTCGCACCAACAGTCATGCGGTCCCTGTGACGGGTTGCGGATCCTCGCGAGCTGTATCCGTCGACGCCTGCATGCCACGCGCCGGGAAAGGTTTCCATGAGTCAAGACGCGCTTATCTGGTGTCTGGTTGCGATAGCGGTGATTGCCATTGCCGCAGTCGTGGCCCTCACACTCCGTAACTCCGCCCTGGGGGCGAAGAAGCGGGAAGCCGAGGCCGCGCTGGCACAGCGGCTCAGATACACCGAGGGCCAACTGGGCCGTATGCAGGGAGAACTGCAGCGGGTGCGGGACGAGCAGGACAGTGTCATCGGGGAGGCCGAGCAGGCGGCGGAGGAGAGCACCAAGGCGGTCCTCAAGGGCGCCGCCCGCTTCCTGCAGAGCCTCGCGGCGGAACAGACGGCACTGCTGGACGAGGTCCAGCGCAAGTACGGCGGGCACAGCGTCCTGTCCGACCTGATGGACGTGAACCACGCCAACGCGCAGATGGCTCGTAAGGCCCAGGGCATCGCGGTCATGTGCGGAGCCCCCCTCGGCCGGCGCAACCAGCCCGCCAGCGTCTACGACGTGGTGCGCAGCGCCCAGAGCCAGATCCGCAACTTCCACCGCGTCGAGATCATGCAGCCGAGCGGCATCGCGCTGAAGGCGTCCGCCGTGGCGCCGGTGGCCCTGGCCGTCGCCGAACTGCTCGACAACGCCGCCAGCTTCTCGCAGGCGGAAGCGCCGATCGAGGTAACGTTCCAGCGGGTCCAGAAGAACCTGTGCATCATCATCGACGACGCCGGCGTCAGCATGAGCGACGAGGACCGGCAGGCGGCGACCGCACTGCTGTCGGGCGACGAGGTGCCCCGACTGTCCCAGCTGGGCACCCAGCCCAAGTTCGGCTTCCCCGTCGTCGGCCTGATCGCCCGTCAGTACGGCTTCAAGGTGGATGTCACCGGAGTCTCCCGCTACGGCGGCGTACGCGCCGTCGTCCTGCTGCCCGAGGAGCTGTGGACCATGGAGGAGACCCCGCCGCCGGCCAGTGAGGTGCCGGTGAGCAGCATCCGACGTGTCGAGGGCCGCGACCAGGCCGGCGCGCGCACGATGCACGGCCTGCCCAAGCGCGGGGCCCGCAAGTCGCCCATCGCCAGTGTCCCCTCCGACGCAAGCGCTTCCGGCGGACCGGCGTCCGGGCCCAGGAGGACGGCCGGGGGCGGGGGCCTGGGGGCGTTCCAGCGGGGCACGCTGACCGGCCGTGATCTGGACGCACCGACGCCCGAAGGGTCCGAAGGCGCATGACTACTACGGACATGTCCTGGATGGTCCAGGACATCGTGGACAACGTCCCCCGCGCTCGGCACGCAGTGGTGCTGTCCGCGGACGGGCTGCCGCGCGGGGTGACGGACGGACTGGTCGACGCTGACGTGCGGACCATCTCCGCCGCGATGGCGGGGATGCAGTCGCTCAGCCGCGCCACCGCTCACTTCGCCGGGTCGTCCGAGGACCGTCAGTGGAGTCAGACGGTCATCGAGTTCACGCACGGCTGGGTGTTCCTGATCGGGGCCGGGCAGGGCACCTATCTGGCCGCCGCCGCGGAGCCCGACGTCGACATGCAGCAGATCTCCTTCCGTATGAACCGGCTGGTCGCCCGGCTGGGCAACAACCTCACCTCGGCACCCCGGGTGAACGGCAGCGAGTCCGCCCATGCCCAGGCCGACTCCGCGACACGCAGGGAAGGGGCGGCCGGGACGGGGTTCGTTCTCGCCGAGCTGGACCAGCTGGTCGCCTCCGTGCGCGGCGCCCGGCACGCCCTCCTGCTCGGCGCGGACGGTCTGCCCCGTGGGGCGAGCGCCGGCATCGGCCGGGACCTGGCGGACACCATCTCCGCGGCCATGACGGGCATTCACGCCTACAGCCGGGCGACCGCGCCGTTCGCGGGCGGGCTGCGGGACGACGGGTGGCGGCAGACGGTCATCGAGTTCCAGCACGGCTGGATCTTCCTCGTCGCAGCCGGCGAGGGAGCCTTCCTCGCGGCGGCGGCCGCACACGACTGTGACATCGAGGAGTTCACCACACGGCTGAGCGATGTGGCGCCCACGCTCACCGCACGGCAGGTGCCGCAGGGAGGGAAGGCTCACGATGCATGACGACCCCGACAGCGACCTGGAACTGACGTCCGCATTAGTCCCTCTGTTCGTCATCGCGAAGGGACGTGCGCTGCCCGCGGACCACGAGTACGAGCACACCACGCTCGTCACCGCCCAGGAGGGCACCGAGGCCACTGCCCGCACGCTGTCTCCGGAAGCCCGGGCGGTCATGGACCTGATCGCCGAAGGCTTCCTGTCCGTGGCCGAGATCTCCGGCTACACCCGGCTGCCGCTGGGCATCGTGCGCATCCTGCTGGCGCAGATGGCCGAGGACGGCCTGCTCTATGTGAGGAATCCGGCGCCGCGTGCCGAACGCGTCGACCGCGAACTGCTCACCGCCGTACTCGATGGCCTGAAGACCCGATTCGGAGCGTAATTCGTGTATCTGGATCCAGCCGTCTCCCGTTCCGTGAAGATCCTCGTCGTGGGCCACTTCGGGGTCGGGAAGACCACCTGCATCGGCAGCATCTCCGAGATCGAGCCGTTGCAGACCGAGGAGGAGATCACCGAGGCGAGCGAGGGCTTCGACGACCTCTCGGGCACCCCGGACAAGACCACCACGACGGTGGCGATGGACTTCGGGCGCCTGTCCCTGAACGAGTCCCTGGTCCTCTACCTCTTCGGAACCCCGGGTCAGGAGCGCTTCAAGGAGATGTGGGAGGGACTGTCCCGGGGTGCGCTGGGCGCGCTGGTCCTGGTGGACCCCGAGCGGCTGCACGAGAGCTTCCCCATCCTGGACCTGGTCGAGCAGTTCGGCCTGACCTACGCCATCGGTGTCAACCACTTCGACAGCACCCCCGACTACCCGCTCGACGAGGTGCGTGAGGCGCTCAACCTCTCCGCGGAGACCCCGGTCGTCCCCTGCGACGTACGCGACCAGGGCTCCTCGGCGCATGCGCTGATCACCCTCGTGAAGCACCTCATGTCCACCCTCGGCTAGGAGCCACGGCATGCAACAGCACTTCGACCCGTCCGGGATCCCGGCCGGCTGCCCCGCTCACGGCAACACACGGCTGTACGGGCCCGAGTT
This sequence comes from Streptomyces sp. NPDC057623, assembly GCF_042800355.1. Classification (NCBI taxonomy): domain Bacteria; kingdom Bacillati; phylum Actinomycetota; class Actinomycetes; order Kitasatosporales; family Streptomycetaceae; genus Streptomyces; species Streptomyces sp. NPDC057623. Next base: position 33,364 of record NZ_JBHVGZ010000012.1, on the reverse strand, counting down.
CGGCTCCGACCCCGAGCGGCACTACACCCAGCTGCGCGCGATGGGGCCGAGCGCCCCGGTCGACATCGCGCCGGACGTCGAGGTCGAGCTGGTCACCAGCTACGACGCGGCCCTCTACATCCTCCAGAACCCCGGCTCGTTCGTGCGGGACTCGCGCCGCTGGAACGCGCTCAACGAGGGGCGGGTGCCCGCCGACAGCCCGGCGCTGCCCATGATGGCCTACCGCCCCAACGCGCTGTTCAGCGACGGCGCGGCACACGCCCGGCTGCGGCAGGCGGTGACGGACAGCCTCGCCACGGTCAACCAGGTCCAGCTCGTCCGCCAGACCCAGCAGTCGGCCGACTACCTGATCAGCCGTTTCAGCTCCGAACCCCTCGGCCAGGCCGAGCTGATGGCCGCCTACGCCCAGCCGCTTCCCCTGCTGGTCTTCAGCGACCTGTTCGGCTGCCCGCCCGAGATCGGCGACCGGGTGATCGTCGGCATCAGCGGCATCTTCGAGGGCACACCCGGCGCCGACGAGACGCTGGGCGCGGCACTCTCCGAACTCATCGCCCTCAAGCGCCACCAGCCCGGCGAGGACCTCACCACCCGGCTGATGGTGCACTCCGCCCGGCTGACCGACGAGGAGGTGCTGCACCAGCTGGTGACCCTGCTCTCCGGCGGCACCATGCCTCTGACCGCCGCCATCGGCAGCAGCAGCGCGCTGTATCTGAGCGACCAGTGGCCGAACGGCCTGCCCATCGAGGACGCGGTCGTGCAGACCCTGTGGAACTACGCGCCGATCGCCAACTACGCGGGCCACTACCCCGTCCACGATGTCGAGCTCGGCGGCAGGACCCTCAGGGCGGGCGACCCGATCCTGATCTCGTTCGCGGCGGCCAACACCGACCCCAAGCTGACCGACCACCGCGAGCAGCTCAGCGCCAAGGCACACCTGGCCTTCGGTGCCGGTCCCCACGCCTGCCCGGCCAAGGACCCCGCCTTCCTGATCGCGTCCACGGCCGTCGAGTCCCTGCTCAACCGGCTGCCCGACGTCGAACTGCGCATCCCCTTCAAGGATCTCGCCTGGGCGCCGACGCCGTGGAGCCGTGCCCTGGTGACCGTGCCCATCCGGTTCACCCCGCGGGCCGTACCGTCTGCGGTCCGGTCCACGTCGGCTCGCCCCGCCCAGACGGCGCAGCCGTCGGCCGCGCCGCAGCCGTCCGCCGCTCCTCGGCCGGCGCACGCCGCGCCGCACCAGAAGGGCGGTCTCTTCAGCCGGTTCCTGGCATGGACCAGGGGCGCGTGACGCAGGTAACTCTATGAGGCCAGTGCGTTACTGAATCTTTCAATGATCTCTCGGGTACGTATGGCGGCTGACTCACAGAAAGGAGCCGCCATCGTGGGGAGTACCACCTCTCCGATATCCGACCGTCGTGCGACCGTCGCCCTGTTCTCCCGTCTCCGGACAGCCCAGGGACAGGCCGACCCCTTCCCCGTCTACGCCGAACTGCGGTCACGAGGAGACGTCACCCCCGCCCCCTGGGGTGGATTCCTCGTGACCGGGTTCAGCACCTGCGACCAGGTTCTGCGCAGCGGCGCCTGGCGCGAGCCAGACACTAGCTGGAGGGAACGGCAGGGGGAGCGCACCCGCTGGAGCGCCCCTTCCTCCAGGGAGATCAGCCGCACCCTGCCCGCGCTCAACCCCCCCGAGCACACCCGGGTGCGCCGGGCGGCGGGCACCTTCGACCGCGGCACCATAGAGCAGATCGGTTCGAGAGTGAGCCGGGTGGTCGACGACCTCCTCGATTCCCTGATGGAGCATCTGCACACCGGGGAGGCGGACTTCGCCGCCCTGGTCAGCGAGGAACTCCCCATCGCCACGATCGGGGACTGGCTGGGGCTGCCCAGCGCGGACTGGCCCCGCCTGCGGGAACTGACCCACGACCAGGTCTTCACCCAGGAACTGCTGCCCTCGGCCAGTCAGTTGGCCCGGTCCGACGTGGCCATGGCCGAACTGCGCGCCTACTTCCTCAACCTGGTGAGCGAGCGGCGCACACGTCTCGGCGACGATCCGGTGTCCCGCTGGATCCGCACCTGGGACGAGCTGGAACCGGACCGGGACAAGGCCGACGAAGCCGTCTACTTCCTCGCCCTGTTCGTCCTGCTGGCGGCCCTGGAGACGACGTCCACCCTCCTGTCGACCATGGCCTTACTGCTCGTCGAACGCCCCGACCGCTGGACCCTGCTCGCCGGACAGCCGGACCTCGTGCCCGCGTTCGTCGAGGAGGCGCTGCGCTACGACCCTCCCACCCATGTGATCAGCCGGGTCGCCGCCCAGGACTGCGTGCTGGAGGGCGTCGAGGTACGGGCGGACGAGATGGTCCACCTCATGGTGGGAGCCGCACACCGGGACCCCGCCCGGTACAGCGCTCCCTACCGGTTCGAACTGAACCGGGGGCCCGGGCACCTCGCCTTCAGCGGCGGGATTCACTACTGCCTCGGCGCGCCCCTGGCCCGGCTGGAGGCCCAGACCCTCCTCAGCCGTATGATCACCCTCCTCCCCCGCCTCACCCTGGTCCGCCGCCCCTCCCGGGCCCCCCGGGTGGCGTTCCGGCGGCTGCTGAATCTGGATGTCGCCCTCGCATGAACCCGCTGACCACCCCCGCCTCCGCCGACACACCGGTCCCCATACCCGTGCCGGTGCCCGCACCCGCACCGGCTTTCGCACCCGTGCACGTGGACATCGCGCAGTCCGGCCCTGTCCTCCACGTCCGGCTCAACCCGTCCGTCCAGGACGCCACCCTGAACACCGCCGTCCTGGACGAGCTCACCGCCGTCCTCGACGGCCTCCACGAGAGACCCGACCTCCGCATCCTGGTCCTGTCCTCCCTCGGCGACGACTTCTCCCTGGGAGCGGACCGCCAGGAGTACGAGGACGCCCTGGCCACGGACCCGACCGGAGCGGCGCTGCGCCGCATCGCCGACAAGGCCCACCGCCTGTGCCAGGCTCTGGAGAACACCCACGCCGTCACCATCGCCCGGCTCCACGGCAGGGTCGTCGGCGCCGGCCTCGCCCTCGCCGCCTACTGCGATCTGCGCGCCGGCGCCGACAGCTGCCGGTTCCGCATGCCGGAGGTCGGCGTCGGCCTCGCGCCCACCTGGGGTGGCGCCATGGGCCGGCTGATCTCGGAGGCCGGCGCCGCGCGGATCCGCGAACTCATGCTCACCTGCGACATCTTCGACGCCGACACGGCCCACCGGATCGGCCTCCTGCACAAGGTCGCCCCCCTCGATCAGCTGGACGACACCGTCGCCGCCTGGACAAGACCCCTCGCCCGCCGCTCCCAGGAGGCGCTCGTCCTGACCAAACGCATGCTCGCCGGCTACGCGAAGGCCACCCGCACAGCCGACATCGCCCTGCTCGACGCCCACCTCCTGACCGCCCGGCTGGCGGCGCCCCGGACCCCCATGTGATCACCCGCCTGCCCCGCAGCCCGGTGATCCACACCTGCCGGACCCATCCCTCACCGCCGACGCCCGGTGACACTTCGTCACCGGGCGCCGCCGCACCCGGCGGACCGGGCGTCGAGAGCCTCACACCTCGGCCGACGTCACTCCGTGGGACGCCAGTTGCCCGAACAGGCCGGCTCGTCGGGTGGCCGCCGACGTCGGGTTCGGGAAGTCGGCGCTGGCCATGCCGAGGCGGTCCACCAGCTTCTCGACCACCGAGTTCTCGGCTGCGGAACGGTCCGGCAGCAGAGGCAGTTCGTAGTCGCGCTGCCAGGTGCGCTGGATGGCGCGGTCGTTCTTCCAGCGGACCTCCCGCAGGGTCTCCAGCTGGAGTCGGCGGGCCGTGGCGCTGTCCATGCCCGTGTGCGACCAGTGCTCGGCGTCGCCGTCCACGTCGTAGACCTCCAGGCCGAAGCGCTCGGCGTCCTGCCACACCGGCATCGTCTCGTCGTTGAGCATGAAGACGTAGAGGGCGAAAGGCCCTTCGTACTCGTTGACCAGGAAAGCCTTCGTGTCCTCGTACAGTTCGGGGCTCTCGCCGGGATAGCCGACGATGAACGAGACGAAGTAGTGGATGGGGCTGCGCGAGAGCAGTTCGAACGCGGTGCGGTTGGCGTTGGCCTTCACCTTCTTGTTCATGTACGTCAGCGTGGTGTCGTTCATCGACTCGAAGCCGATGGCCAGCGCCCGGCAGTTGGCCTCGTCCAGTGCGTCGACGACCGCCCGGTCGCGGATGGAATTGGCGCGTGTGTACGCCTCCCAGGCGACGCCGGTGTTCGTCAGCAGCGGTAACAGGGCCCGGAGACGGGTGGGCGGCACGGTGAAGGTGGAGTCCAACGCCTTGATGTACTGCGCCCCGTGCTCGTCGCGATAGCGGGCGAAGTCGGCGGCGATCTTCTGCGCCGACTTGTAGCGCCATTTCGGGGAGGCGGCGGGGAACGAGCAGTACTTGCAGGTGAAGGGGCAGCCGCGCATCGACTCGTACGGGATGACGGGGAACCTTCCCGAGGGGGCGGGCGAAGGCAGCGCCTCCAGGTCGGCGTAGTGCGTGGCGGTCAGGCGCAGGCGGCCGGTGTCCGCATCGCGCCAGACCAGGTTGGGGATGCCGGCCACCGGCTCTCCCCGGCGCAGTGCGTCCAGGAGGGGCACCAGGGCCGGTTCGGCGTCGCCGCGGACCACGTACCGGACGAACGGGTGGGCGTCCAGGATCTGCTGGAACTTCAGGTTGCTGTACTGGCCGCCGAGGACGAGGGTCGCTGTCGGGAAGCGTTCCTCGACCCAGGCGACCGCCTTGGCCATCGTGGCCCGGTCCCAGATGAAGGTGGTCGACAGCAGGACCACGTCGTAGGAACCGGACGACGGATCGGTGGGGGAACCGTTCCAGATGCCCTCGGCGGAAAAGCAGTCGTGGTCGATACCCGCGGCCTCCAGGATGGCGCGGACGGTGAACGTGGTGAGATGCGGAGCGGTCGCCGTCTCGTCGTCCTTTTCCGTGTGCTGGAGCCGGACCGACGAGACGGCGCGTATCCCGCTCGCAGTCTCGCGCGGCCGGAGCAGGGGCAGGCGCCCGCCGTTCACCTCGGCGTGGAGTGCGGCGAGACCGGAGATTTCCCTGGACCGGTCGGGGAATCTTCCGGGGTCTGTCAGGGCCTCGAAGGTGGAGCCGGCCAGGAGTGAGTGTTGGGGGTACTCGGGCCCGAGTCCTGAGATCAGGAGAACATTCATGCGGCTTTCCTCATGGGGGTGACGTGGGAAAGTGCAGAAGAGCCGGCGCTGCGGACTGTCGAGCGGCGGCTGTACCACCTTGCGCCCGGGCGGAGTCGGGCAGAAGGGAAGGGTGGCAAAACAGCGGCAACCGTATGGCCAAGATGTTTAACGGTCATCAAAAGGGCGGCCGGCCGGCGCGCGGGGTGACGTGCACACGATGGACGTACCGCCGGTCAGCGTCAGCATGGTCGGTGGCGTGTGGTGAAGTAGGGATCATGACGACGAGTGACGCGATCGTGGTGCCAGAGCTGTACTCCGGCTACCCCGGAGTGGCCTTCGGCGGTTACGTGGCCGGTGTGTTGGCGCAGAGGTCCGGGGCTCGCACGGTACGGGTGGACTTCCGTGGGCCGGTGCCGGTCGAGGTGCCCGTGCGGATCGCCGAAACGGCGGACGGGGGCGCGGAACTGGGCGAGGCCGGGCGCCCCCTTGCCGCGGCGCGCCCCGCCGAGTTGGCGCTCGACGCGCCGGCCGCGCCCTCCTGGGACGAGGCGGCCGCCGCTGCCGAGCGATTCAGGGCGGCGCCACCGACCGGTGTGGTCGACTGCTTCGGCTGCGGCCTGCGGCCGGCCGACCGCGGTCTGCGAGTGTACTGCGCCCCGGTGCCGGACCTCGGCCTGGTGGCCTCCGCCTGGACCCCGTCCCACGCTTTCGCCGACCCGGACGGTCTGCTCCCGCCCCATCTGGTCTGGGGCGCCCTGGACTGCCCGGGAAACTGGGCGGGCCGCTTCCTCGGCACCCAGCGCCCGGGCGCGGTCACCGCAAGCCTCACGGGCAGCGTTCTTCGGCCGGTCGCCGCGGGTGAGCCGCACATCTCGTACGCGTGGCTGCTGTCGGAGTCCGGCCGCAAGCACACCATGGGCGCGGCGCTCGCCACCGCCGAGGGCGAACTGTGCGCAGTCTCCGAGGCGTTGTGGATCGATCCCAGAATCGATCCCGGACCTGCCTCCTGACTCCCCTGACTTCCGTCACTCCTCCGACTTCCCCGACTGGCTCCCGCTGACGGCGCCGTCTGAGTGCGCGGCGGCCGCTAGCTCCAGTCGATGTCGGACTGACGCTCCAGCGGGGTCCGCTCCTCCAGGGACTCCGGGACGGTCAGCGTGTCCGCCGTGGTCATCGCGGTGGGGAAGCGCAGGTGGGTCCGCGTCCGGATCTCGGACAGCTTGACCTGGAACACCCGGAACTCGTCCAGTTCGAGGGCTTCGGGCACATCCAGGTTCTGCGTCAGCAGGAACGCCTTGCACTTGAGCTTGCCGTCCTCAAAGTAGACGAGGACCTTCCAGAACTCGCGTGGCAGCTTGACCCCTCGGAAGACACGGTCGTCCTCGTGGAAGATCGGGCCGCCGAACACGGAGACCTTGAGCTCGTCGACACGGACGTCTTCGAATACCGCGTCCTCCAGATGGCCCCAGATCCCGTTCCGCCCGCTCTGGTTGAAGTCGTCCATCTGCGGGGTGATGTTGGTGTAGAAGAACGAGTCCTTGTTGGCCTTCTTCGCCTCGGGCAGCGAACCCCACACCACGTCGGCGCGCCGGGCGATATGGCCGCGGTCGAGCCGGTTGTCACGGCCCTTGTACAACTCGTTGCTGACCTGGGCGGCGGCCGGGAGGCGCGGGTCCTTGACGAAGTCGATGCCTGTCCGGTCGAGCTTCTTGAGGGTGCCCCCGTCGATGTTCCAGGCCACCCAGAAGGCGAAGCGCCGCGAACTGCTGAGCGCCAGCGAGAAGTGGGTGTAGGGGACCACCTCGGACCCGTCGAGCCGGACGGCGTCGTCCTTGATCGACGGATTGAGCTGCGGGGTGCCGATCGGTTCCGCGAGGAAGCCCGGGTCGTACCCGGTCACGGCCTCCAGCGATTCGGGATCCGGCGCCGCGAGGGTGATCTTCAGTTCGTCGAAGACCGCCTGGGGGAAGCAGGCCAGGGCGCGCTCCTCGGGGTCCTCGTCGCCCTCACCACCGAAGTGCAGACCGGCCAGGACGTCCGTGGGCTTCCCGGTGCGGGTCGTGAACATCCAGACCGATCCGGAGTCGCCGGGCAGGCTGATCTCGCCGCCGTCCGCCGGATGCCTGGAGTCGGGACCTATCTCGAAGCATTCGATCTCCCGGACGCCGACGGGGGCGCCGTAGTTGATGCTGACGATGGCGAAGGGCCTGCTCACCACACCGTGCGTGACGCCTGTGGTGCGGCCGCTCTTGACGACCTTGTCGTCGATCTGCGGTTCGCCCAGCTTCGTCGGCGTGACATCGAGATCGAGGATGTCCATGGCGAAGTCACGGTCTGTGACCGTCGATACGGCACAGTCGCCGACCCGGCCGAGGTGGGCGCGCTTGAGCGTGCCGAGACGGTTCAGCGCGATACGGCTGTCGTCGGCCTTGCCGGGCTGCACGACCACGTCGCCGAGTTCGCCCTTGCGGCCGTTCAGCACGTGCCAGTTGCTCAGCAGGCAGGGCGAGCCGTCGTTCCTGTCGAAGGCGATGCACCCGAAGGTGCCGGCGCTCACCTTGACGTTGCCGACGCTCACACCGGGGCGGACCGGATTGACACGCGTCTGCCGCTGCGGTGTCTCGCCCTCGGCCACCACGAGGAAATGCGGCTTGTAGGAGCGCTGGACGACATCGGTCGGCACTTCGACGCCGCCACCGATGTCGATGACAGCGGGGATCTCCTCGGTCCTCAGTTCCTCCAGCCCCTCGGGCCGGACCTTCTTGTCGACCGTGAACTGAAGGGCCAGTTCCTTGCCCCGTTTCCCGCTCTTCTCCTTGTAGCCGATACCGATCGAGGACACATTCGGATCGCTGAGGTAGCCCGAGCCCCGGGTACGGATGAACTGCTTGAGGTCGCCGATCAGCTTGTCCTGGCCGTTTGTGGAGGACCCGTTATTGGCGGGCGCACGCTTCTTGGCAGCCATTGAAGGCTCCCTTCACGCATGGAGTTCAAGCGTGAGAAGCCCTGCCGAAATCATGGGGATCCAGCGGTGGTTGAAACCGAAGCGAACGGCCTGGACTTCCCGCTCTGTCGTGCATTTTCCAGCATACGGCCGAACTGCCGTCTCGTGCCATGTAGTGCCAGGCACCGCGCGGGAAACAGGAGAAAGTTCAACGATATTTGTTGCATCGACTACAACTCGGTGGTGTCGCCTGCAACTCGCAATAAGTTTACCGTGGTTTGTAGGAAAAGGCTGGCTACCTGCGAGGGGAGTAGTAGCCATGGGCACGCACATCAATTACGCCTTTGAAACCCACAGGGCGGTCGCCGACAGCGGCCGCGCCTCGGAGCTCGCCGCGACCACCTCTCCGTTCCAGATCGAGGTGCGGTTCCTCGGAGGGCTCACGAACAGCCAGAAGAGCGTCTTCGCCGAGGCCGCGGACCGTTGGGCGCGCGTCATCGTGGGTGACCTGGAGACCGCGATCATCAACGACTTCACCGGCCAGGTCGTGATCGACGATCTCCTGATCGACGCCGAAGGTGTGCCGATCGACGGTGTGAACAACGTCCCCAACATCCTCGGGCAGGCGGGCCCGACGCGATTCCGGAGGGACGACGCGGTCAGCGGAGCGGGACTTCCCGTGAAGGGGCGCATGAGTTTCGACAGCGCCGACCTGGCCCAGATGGAAGAGGAGGGCACACTCCTCGACGTCATTACGCACGAGATGGGGCACGTCCTGGGAATCGGAACCCTCTGGATGACCTTCGGCCTTCTGAAGAACTTCCCCGGATCCAACCCGACCTTCGTCGGCCCCGGCGCCATGGAGGAGTTCGGCAGGCTCACCGGACAAGGGCCCGCCCCGGTGCCGGTGGCCAATGTCGGCGGCCCCGGAAGCGCGGGCGGTCACTGGCGCGAGAGCGTCTTCGACAACGAGCTGATGTCGCCGAACATCGACGGCAGCAACAACCCCCTGAGCCGGCTGACGGTGGCGAGCCTGGAGGATCTCGGATACACGGTCGATCTCGACGCCGCGCAGGACTACCACCTTCCGGATCTCCTCGAGATCGCAAGCTCCGGCCGCGCCCGAACCTCGGTACCGGAGCACGTGGTGCTCCCGACCATCCCGACCCGCATCCCGGCCGAGAGGCCCTGACGAGCCGGCCAGGCCGGCGGAAGGGGGTGACGATCTCCCTGGATCCGATACAGCCCACGGCCGCGTCCCTGCCGACCCGGGACCGCGAGCGCGAGCGCCCTGGGGACTTGACGCCCCGTCACCGAACGACGGATGCAAGCGACCTCTGAGGCTCGGTCAGCCGGGTCAGCCCAGTCAGTCCACCGGGTGACCGGGCGAGATCGTACGGGCGTCGGCAAGGCGCAGCAGCGGCCCGTCGTACGCCTCGCGCTCGCCCCACTCGACCGGTTCGAGGACGAAGCCGACATGGTCACCGCCGCCCACGCGGGTGACGATCCGGCCGACGAACCAGGCCGCGGCGTCCTGAAGGACGACGGCCCCGCCGTGCCCCTCCCGTCGGCGGACGTGCGCGAGCTTGTCCTCCCGGTCGCCGGTGCGCCCGCCGAACAGCTCGGCCAGGGCATGCTGGTCGCGGGCCAGCAGGTGCACGGCCAGGACCTGCGCGGCCCGTGCGACCCGGAAGGTGTGGTTGGCCTCCGAGAGCCAGACCACGAACCGCACCGGCCGGATGGAGCACTGCGAGGCGAAGCCGACCAGACAGCCGGCCCGTTCCCCGCCCGCCGCAGCCGTGACCACACACATGTCGGGGTTCAGCCGTCCGAGGAACTCGTCCATGCCCGCCATACCCAAGCCGCTCCCGTCGCCCGTGCCGCCGTCTCTCGGCATCACCTCACCACGGAGCGTGGGTCCCCGCCATCCAGTGGCTGCGTCGCCGCCCACGGTCCGACTGCGCACCAGTAACGGACCGCGGCCCACGAACGGCCGACCTGCCAGGGGTTGGTGACACGGCACCAATGCGCACCGATGTGCCCTTGCGGGCCGGAGCGCCGGGCAGCGAAGACGATGTCCCGACCTTGCGAAGGCTGCCGCAAAGCCTTTCAGGGCCTCAACCTCGACGGCAACGGGGCCGCCTGGCAGCACCACGAAAGGTTCCGCCCCCGCGTTGCGGCACGGGCGTACAGAACCCTTTACGCAGCTGTCATGTCCCTGTAGCTTCCAGGCTGCAAGGGCTTTCAGGAACTTTCCGGCCAGGCTTGCACAGACGCTCGAACCACCCGGGATCCGCCCCTTCATTGGAGTCGCCATGAGATCCGCATCTCCGCGCCGCCCACGACGCACCCTGGTGGCCTTCGTGGCGGCGACCGGGCTGCTCGGGCTGCTGTCCACAACACCGGTCGCAGACCCCGCGGTTCCCCTTAAGCCGGTGGCCGACACGGCCAACACGGCGACGGTCTTCTACTACACGAAGACCAAGAACTGGGCGTCGACGTATCTGCACTACGCACCGGACGGCGGCTCCTGGACGACCGTCCCCGGCACACGGATGGAGAGCGCCTGCACGGACTGGGTGAAGAAGACCGTCGACCTCGGCTCGGCCACCGGACTGCAGGCCACCTTCAACAACGGCAGCGGCACCTGGGACAACAACGGCGGGAAGGACTACGCGCTGGGCACCGGCACCATCACCGTCAAGGACGGGGTGATCGCGCACAGCGACCCGTGTGCCGACACCGGCACGGGCGAGGGCAACCAGGCCACGGCGTTCTACTCGACCGCGACCTCCGGCTGGACCACCGCGAACATCCACTACGCACCCGTCGGCGGATCGTGGACGACGTCACCCGGCGTCGGCATGGAGTCCGCCTGCACCGGCTGGTGGAAGAAGACCCTCGACGTCGGCACCGCCACCTCCCTGAAGGCAGCCTTCAACAACGGCAACGGTGTCTGGGACAACAACAGCAGCGCCGACTACGCGATCCCCACCGGCACCACGACCGTGAAGGACAAGACGGTCACCACCGGCGCCGCCGACCCGTGCGCCGCCGAGGAGCCCGACACCGAGGCACCCACCGCACCGGCCAAGGTCACCGCGAGCGCGACCAACACGTCGATCGTGGTGAGCTGGGACGCCGCGACCGACGACACGGGTGTGACCAAGTACCAGGTCACGCGGACCGGCGGAACCAAGGGCACCGTCGTCACCGACGTCGGCTCAACCGTCCACTCCGACACCGGACTTGAGGAGAGGACCGCCTACACCTACACCGTGAAGGCAGTCGACGCCGCCGGGAACACCTCGCCCGCCTCCGCCGAGGCGACCGCGACGACCGGCGAGAAGGCCCCCGCCCCCGCCGCCGGCACCCCGCTCGGCACGGACCCCCGCAAGGACCCCGTCTACTTCGTCCTCACCGCCCGCTTCCACGACGGCGACAGCTCCAACAACCGCGGCGGCAGCCAGCACACCAAGTCCGGCAACGCGGCCAACAACGACCCCATGTTCCGGGGCGACTTCAAGGGACTGGTCGAGAAGCTCGACTACATCAAGGCGCTCGGCTTCTCCGCGGTCTGGATCACGCCGGTCGTACTCAACCGCTCGGACTACGACTACCACGACTACCACGGCTACGACTTCTACAAGGTCGACCCGCGCCTGGAGTCGGCCGGCGCCACCTACCAGGACCTCATCAACGCCGCGCACGCCAAGGGCATGAAGATCTACCAGGACGTCGTCTACAACCACAGCTCCCGCTGGGGCGCCAAGGGCCTGTACACGCCCACCGTGTACGGCGTCCGCGACTCCCAGTGGAGCTGGTACTACGACGAGCACAACGAGGGCTTCGAGTACGACGGCCTGACCGTCGAGACCAAGTCCGGGAAGTCGTACTACAACGGCGACCTGTGGTCGACCGCCGAACCCACCGGCAACACCTGCGTCAACTGGGGCAAGCCGACCGGCGGCAAGAGCGCCGAAGGCTACACGCTCTACAACTGCCAGTGGCCGAGCCCCACTTCGGGCATGTTCCCGAAGACGTACTACCACCAGTGCTGGATCGGCAACTGGGAGGGCGAGGACTCCCGTTCCTGCTGGCTGCACGAGGACCTGGCCGACTTCGACACCGAGTCGACACCTGTCCAGAACTACCTGATCGGCGCCTACGACAAGTACATCGACATGGGCGTGGACGGCTTCCGCGTCGATACGGCCGTACACATCCCGCGGGTGACCTGGAACCGCCGCTTCCTGCCCGCGATATACGACCGCGTGTCCCAGAGGTTCGGCACCACGGCGGCCCAGAACTTCTTCGTCTTCGGCGAGGTCGGCGCCTTCGTCAACGACAAGTGGAACCGCGGCTCCGTGAACCACTCCGCGCAGTTCTTCACCTGGAAGGAACGCAAGGACTACAGCGCCGGCGACGAGGCGGCGGCCATCGAGCAGTTCACCTACGAGAACAACCTCGGCACCGGCAACCAGCCGACGTCGGCCAACGCCTTCCTGAACGGCAACAGCTACCACACCCCGGACCGCAGCCAGTTCTCCGGGATGAACATCATCGACATGCGCATGCACATGAACTTCAGCGACGCGCAGAACGCCTTCGGCAACGGCAAGGACTCCGACGACAGCGTCAACGACGCCACGTACAACGTCGTCTACGTCGACAGCCACGACTACGGCCCCAACAAGTCGAGCACCCGCTACACCGGCGGAACCGATGCGTGGGCCGAGAACATGGCGCTGATGTGGACGTTCCGCGGTATCCCGACCCTGTACTACGGCTCGGAGATCGAGTTCCAGAAGGGCAAGCAGATCGACTGCGGGCCGACCTGCCCGCTGGCGTCCACGGGCCGCGCGTACTACGGCGACCACCTGCAAGGCACCGTCACGGCCTCCGAGTTCGGCACCGCGGACTCGGCGACGGGCGAGGTCGCCACCACGCTGGCGCAGCCGCTCGTCAAGCACCTCCAGCGGCTGAACCAGATCCGCCGTGCCGTCCCGGCCCTCCAGATGGGCCAGTACTCGACCGAGGGCATCAGCGGCTCCATGGCGTTCAAGCGCCGCTACACGAGCGGCAGCACCGACAGCTTCGCGCTCGTCACTGTCACCGGCAGCGCCACGTACACCGGCATCCCGAACGGCACCTACCGGGACGCCGTCACCGGCGACGTGAAGACCGTCTCCGACGGCACGCTCTCCGTGGCGGCGCCGGGCAAGGGCAACCTGCGGGTGTACGTGCTGAACGGCCCCGGGAAGATCGGGGCGGACGGCCCCTACCTGAAGTAGGCCGGAGCATCACGCGGCGTCGCGGAGGGGGTGCATAGGATCGCCGGCATGGCACTGCGACCGGTTCAGGTGAACATCAAGGCTCTTGACGCCTCGGCGGTGGGCGGGTTCTGGGCGCAGGCGCTGGGCTGGCGTGCGCACAGCCCCGGCGTGACCACCTACGTCGGGCCCGTCGGGGACCTCGTCTGGCCGGACCCGGTCGCCCTCGGTATCGACGTCGTTCCCGTCCCGGAACCCAAAACGGCGACGAAGAACCGTGTGCACCTCGATCTCGCCACCACCTCCGCCGCCCACCAGGCGGAGTTGGTCGCGCGCCTCCAGGATCTCGGTGCGACGCCCGCACACGTGGGCCAGGGCGACGTACCGTGGACGGTCCTCGCCGACCCGGAGGGCAACGAGTTCTGTGTGCTGGAGCCTCGGGAGATCCACCGGGACACGGGGCCGGTCGCCGTGGTGGTGGTCGACTGTGCGGATCCGCGGGCCATGGCCCGGTTCTGGGGCGGAGCGATGGACTGGACCCTGCGCGAGGTGACCGACGATCACGCGGTGTTCCGCTCCCCCAAGGGTGCCGGCCCGTATCTCGAGTTCCTCCGCACACCAGACGTGAGGACCGTGCCGGACCGCATCCATCTCGACCTGCTGCCGTACCCCGGTGACGACCAGGCCGAGGAGGTGGCACGGCTGCGGGCGCTCGGCGCCACCGACCTCGATCTCGGCCAGGGCGATGTCCCGTGGACGTGTCTGGCCGACCCGGAGGGCCACGAGTTCTGCGTCCTCGCCCCGTCGTGACTCGGAGCGTCGACGACGCCCCGAGTCGACGGACCCTCGTAGCGCTCGCCCGGACGGTCGGTGAATCCGGCTTCCGGCAAGGCACCGAGCCTGTTCTCGATCATGGGCCAGCAGCATGGGACGAGCCTTCCGTCCCCTGCCCCCGGAGCTCCGCCACGGTGCGATGGCGGCAGGCAGCACATGGCAGAGGCAAGGAGAACACTCTCCTTGCCACTCTCAACGTATAGCGCCCCGGGGGGCTTGCGGCAAGACCCGGGGTTCGGCGCAGAATCGTCGGCCGAGGCCACGGCCTGCGGAAACTTGGGGCATTGCGTGCGTGTGTTGCTGTCACGTCAGTCGGAGGGAAGGCAACCAGGGATGAGGACGTGCTCGACAAGAGGGGCTGTCTCGGAGGTGTCGCGATGACCGAGCAGTACGTGTGGGATCTTCAAGAGGTCGACGAGACGCAGGTCGCGATCGTCGGCGGCAAGGGCGCGCACCTGGGCGGGCTGTCGCGGATCGAAGGCGTCCGGGTACCGGCCGGCTTCTGCGTGACGACCGAGGCCTTCCGGCGGATCATGGCACAGGCGCCGTCGATCGACGATCGGCTCGATCGGCTGTCGCGCCTGAACCCGGACGACCGGGAGGCGATCCGCACGCTCAGCGCGGAGATTCGTCGGACCATCGAAGGGATCGCCGTTCCGGGCGATCTCGCGGCGGCGATCACCCGCGCGCTCGCCCGGCTCGGCGAGCGGGCCGCCTGCGCCGTACGGTCCAGCGCGACGGCGGAGGACCTGCCGACGGCCTCCTTCGCCGGCCAGCAGGACACGTACCTGAACGTCGTGGGGCCGGAGGAGATCCTCCGGCACGTCAGCCGGTGTTGGGCCTCGCTGTTCACCGAGCGGGCCGTGACCTACCGTCAGCGCAACGGCATCGACCACCGTACGGTCCACATGGCCGTGGTCGTGCAGCGGATGGTCTTCCCGGATGCGGCCGGCATCCTGTTCACGGCCGACCCCGTCACCGGCAACCGCAAGGTCGCCACCGTGGACGCCGGCTTCGGCCTCGGCGAGGCCCTGGTCTCCGGCCTGGTGAACCCGGACGTCTTCAAGGTGCGCGGCGGCGAGGTCGTCGCCAGGACGATCGCCGCCAAACAGCGTGCCGTTCAGGCCCGGCCGGCCGGGGGCACGCACGAAGTGGCGATCGACTCGCGGCGGCAGCAGCAGCCGGCGCTGACGGACGCGCAGGCCGTGCGGCTGGTGCGGCTCGGGCGGCGGATCGAGGCACACTTCGGGCGCCCGCAGGACATCGAATGGTGCCTGGTCGACGAGGGCTTCCGGATCGTGCAGAGCCGGCCGATCACGACGCTGTTCCCCGTCCCCGAGAGGGGCGACGGGGAGAATCACGTCTACCTCTCCGTCGGCCATCAGCAGATGATGACCGACCCCATGAGGCCCCTGGGGATCTCGGTGTGGCAGCTGACGGCCATGGCGCCGATGCACGAGGCGGGTGGAAGGCTGTTCGTCGACGCCACCCCTCGTCTGGCCTCGCCCGCGACCCGCGCCGGTCTCCTGGACATCGTGGGGAGAGGCGATCCGCTGATCAGGGACGCGCTGGAGACCGTCCTCGACCGCGGCGACCTCGTCCCGACGCTCCCGGACCCGGGTCCCGCCGATCCACCGGCCCGCGCCGCATTCCCGCGCGCCGCGTCCGCCCCCATCGAGACGGACCCGGCCGTCGTCACCGAGCTGATCGAGCGCAGTCAGGCGTCCGTCGCCGCCCTGAAGCGCGACATCCGGACGAAGACCGGTCCGGCGCTGTTCGATTTTCTGCTGGAGGCCTTCGAGGAGCACAAGCGAGCCCTCGGCGATCCGCTGAGCATGCAGGCGATCATGGCGGGGATGGAGGCCACGTGGTGGCTCAACGACAACCTGAAGGAGTGGC
The DNA here is from genome assembly GCF_042800355.1 of Streptomyces sp. NPDC057623. Taxonomy (NCBI): domain Bacteria; kingdom Bacillati; phylum Actinomycetota; class Actinomycetes; order Kitasatosporales; family Streptomycetaceae; genus Streptomyces; species Streptomyces sp. NPDC057623. The sequence continues at coordinate 17,215 of NZ_JBHVGZ010000012.1, read as the reverse complement.
TGGGCGAGAAGAACGCGGCTGACACGCTCACGCTGTCCGCCCCCGGCAACGTCACGTCGGAGATGGGACTGGCGCTGCTCGACGTCGCCGACGTGATCCGCCCGCATCCGGAGGTGGTGGCGTTTCTGCGGGACGTCGAGGGCGAGGGCTTCCTCGACGAGCTCGCGAAGCTCGCGGGCGGGGCCGAGGCACGCGACGCCATCGAGTCCTACCTCGACCGGTACGGCATGCGCTGCGTCGGCGAGATCGACATCACGAGGCCGCGCTGGCGCGAGCGCCCCTCCACGCTCGTGCCCGTGATCCTCGACAACGTGCGGATCTTCGAGCCGGGCGCCGCCGAGCGGCGCTTCGAGCAAGGGCGGCGGAACGCGCTGGAGAAGGAACAGGACGTGTTGTCCCGCCTGCGGGCCCTGCCCGACGGGGAGCGCAAGGCCGACGAGACCAAGCGGATGATCGACCGGGTCAGGACCTTCATCGGATACCGGGAGTACCCGAAGTACGGAGTCATCAGCCGCTACTTCGTCTACAAGCGGGCCCTGCTGGAGGAGGCCGAGCGACTCGTGCGGGCCGGCGTGCTTCCTGAGCAGGAGGACATCTTCTACCTCACGTTCCAGGAACTCCACGACGTCGTGCGCTCGAACCAGGCGGACGACCAGCTCATCCAGCAGCGCAAGGAGGCGTTCCGGTCGTACCACGCGCTCACCCCGCCCCGGGTGCTCACCTCCGAAGGCGAAGCCGTCACCGGAGCCTACCGGCGCGAGGACGTGCCCCCCGGCGCCCTGATCGGCCTACCGGTCTCCGCCGGGACCGTCGAGGGAAGGGCTCGCGTGATCCTCGACATGGCGGAGGCCGATCTCGAAGCGGGCGACATCCTGGTCACACCCTTCACGGACCCCAGCTGGTCGCCGCTGTTCGTCGCGATCGCGGGCCTGGTGACGGAGGTGGGTGGCCTGATGACCCATGGCGCGGTGATCGCCCGGGAGTACGGCCTGCCGGCCGTCGTGGGCGTGGAGCGGGCCACCCGGCTGATCCGGGACGGGCAGCGGATCCGCGTGCACGGAACGGACGGGTACGTCGAGATCCTGTCCTGACCGACCACAGCGGGAAGCCGCGTCCGCGGCCTCCGACCGTCGCAGCTCAGCGGGGGCGGGCACGCCCGGCGGCATCCGCGCACGTGACCTTCGCTGCCACAAGGTCGATACTGCCGACAGTAGGGGTTTCGCCGAGCCGACACCGACCGTCCCCGAAGCCTCACACCCCGTCGTCGAATCCGAGAGCGCCAAGACCGACCACCGGCTCAGAGCCCAGCCTGACCTGCTGAAGCGAAGGTCATGAGCCCATCGACCAGCCGCACCCGGAGGTACTCATGAAGATGCTGATCAACTTCTCGTAGTTTGGTGCGGCCGCAGGTCAGGACCATGCTGTGGGCCCGTTGGTCAGCAAACTCCCAGCATGAGTCAGGAGACGTGCACATTGGCAACCCAGCTGATACGCGGGATGGGCAGCTTCTTCAAGAACTGCGCCTGCGCTCGGCAGAGCCGTTGCTCGCACCCATACGCCATTCGCTATCGCGACGCGACCGGCCGCCAGCGTGAGGAAATGGGGTATGCGACACAGCAGTCGGCGCTGGACCGACTGAACAAAGTCTACGAGGAGAAACGCAACACTCCACGCCAGCAGGCCGACCTCAAGCGGCAAATCGGCAAGCAGCGCTTCGGCCAGTACGCGTCCACTTGGCTGACCCGGCAGCGGCATTACGCACCCGGAAGCGTCCGCTCGGTCAACCAGGTCCTCAACAGCCAGGTGCTGCCGGTCCTCGAATCACGCCGGATGAACACGTTCACCTCGACCGTCGTCGAAGACTTCGTCATGTCGATGGAGGAACGTTCCGTCGGACTGGCCGCACAGCAGAACGCTTTCGACACCCTTAAGAAGATCGTCCTCGACGCGCACCGTCGCGGAGGTATCACCGAAGACCCCTTTGACGGGGTCATCCCACCCGAGTACATCCCTCGCAAGATCACCATCCCGGCGCTGGACGAGATCCATGCCCTCAAGGAGGCAGGCAGCGACGCGCTGCGCATCATCATCGACCTCATGTCCGGCTGCGGCCTCCGGAACGGCGAGGCCTACGCCGCCAATCTCGAGCGGATGGTCGCGGACGACGTCTACCGCATCACCGAACAGATTGAAGGCAAGACACGTCAGCCGTCGCGCCTCAAGCACCGCAAGCCCGGAGAGTTCCGGGAATCCCCTATGCCTTCGACCGTCCGCGAGTCACTCCTCCGGTACGAGAAGGAATACGGCGCTGACGCAGACGGATACCTGCTGCGGACCCAACGGTCCGCGTACTGGGCACACACGACGCTCCAGTACCAGTGGGGCACGGCGAAGAAGCGGGCCGGCATCACCAGGAGGCTCACCACCTACTCCCTGCGTCACTTCTTCGCCTCCAACTGTCTTGGTAGGGGTATCCCCATCACGGACGTCGCTGAGTGGATGGGCCACAAGAACATCACCATGACCTTCAAGATCTATCGCCACCTCATGCCCGCGTCGATCGGCCGAGCAGCTCGCCTCCTCAACGAGGGCCTGTAGCGCGAAAAGGGCCGGGCGTTCGCCCGGCCCTTCATACGACCCTCTGCTGTCGTGCCCACCGATCAAGATCCGAGATCTTGAACTTCAGCTTGCCGCCGAAGTAGTACCTGGGAATGCCGTGCCGTTGAGACTCTTCGGTACATCCAACGCTCGGTCATGTCGAGATATGTTGCCGCTTCAGCAACCCCTACGTATTGGCGTTCCATCTGCCGCCTCCTGATCGACTTCGACCAGAGGTATATACGGTTTTCCCTGCCGCACCCAATGAACCGGCTCGGATCGAACCAGCGAGCCACGCCTCCCGAACAACCATCGGGTCAGCTGATGCCGAGATATGTCGGTGAAGTACAAGGAGACGGCCCGGGGCGGGCTGGCGGTCAACATCATCGAGTGCTGAGGGGATGGGCCCTGACCTGCGCGTTCACGTCTTTCGGCGCTGTCAGGGCCTTCCCTGCTTACGCGGCGGAAAGTCCCTGGAAACTCCCTGGGACAGGCGTGAAAGTCCCTGAAAAGTCCCTGGGATGTCCCACATACCTGAGTGCTCGACGCCTGCGAACAGTCACCCGCGCGAGTGAACTAGCACGGCATTCCCCCTGCACCGGAGCTGGGTCTGTAGCGTGCCTACCGGCCGCTCACAGTCCGTTCAACGGTCGATGAGCGGCAGCATCGGTCATCGAACGGGGAGACGCCATGGGTGCCCCTCCAGCCAACAGTCGCCACCTTCTCCTGGAAGACAGGCCGCTGAAGGGTACGCCCACGTTGCAACGGCTCCCCGGCAAGGCCAAGCCACGCACCGAGGTGCTGCGGGAGTGCGAGGCAGAAGCCGCCAAAATACGCGAGTCCATCCCGCGGGTGCTCTGGGACTTCCTGATTCCTGATCTGACCCGGGTGTTCCGGTGGCGTGTTCAGCTCGACTGCGGCTGCTTCCCTGAGATCCTCACTTGCGAAGACGGCACCCCGCCGCACGAGATGCAGTGGAAGGAACACGTTCACGGCTCACAGTTGGCTCGTGGGCAGATGATCTGCTGGCATGACGACTCCTCACCACCGCCCTATCGCGTGATCAACGAGTGGGGTGAGCGGAAGGAAGTAGCGTTTCCCGCCGATCCAGTCGAGCCACCGGATTACATCGATCCCGAGGCGTGGTCGGTGATCCGCCATGACGAGCCGCGCACTTCCGCCATCTGGAAGGTGACACTGGCTTGCGGTCACGTGGAGGAGGCCGTTGCCCCGAGTCTCGATTGGACACCTGCATCGGGGCCGCACCTGGCGCCCCCGCTCAGAGTCAAACAGATGTCCGCCGAGTTCGACGAGGTCTGGCGTGCGAACCCGGAACTGCAGTCCGAGCGAGATCGGGACCACGCCCGGCGGATGCTTGCAGACGGCTGGCCATCGCCGCAGCCGGAGCGGCTGTGTTACTCCTGCCCTCAAGTACGAATGATTTTGGCCTACGAGCGCGTCGGATGGCTTGTTCCCCGGCAGCGAAGGGCTGCGAACACCACGAAGAACGCCCCACCTGTACTATCGCGGTCCACCTTGAAACGAAGACTGCGAGAAGCCGAGGCCGAGGCTGAGCGTCTTCGCACAGAGCTGGATGGACTCGAATGAGGAGCACTTACTCGACTCACTTCGTGAGAGTAGCTGCAGCAGGATCACGACTTCGGCTCAGAGCATCACGTACTGGCGGCGGGACTGGCACGAGGCTGTCGCCTAACGGCGGCTCCACGAGGTTCTGCTCGCCGAACTGCCCTACGCCGGGCGTTGGAAGGTCAAGAGCCTGTTGAGGGATAGGTCGAGCAGATCCCTGCGCCAGCCGTGGCGGACGGCACTCTGCAGGAGCAATGGAAACAGCTCGTCGCAGCCCTCTCCGCCTATCGGATGCTCTACCAGATCGACTCTGCCGAGCCTTTGGGAGAGACTCCTAATGAAACCGAAAAGCGCGAGCAGTGGTCCGAGATCCCCGAGCACGAGGCTCTTCCAGCGGGCACGCATCCAACAGTGCCCGGAAGAAGTCCGCTCCCACCGAGACGCCGAACGAGCCCGGCGCGGCCTGGCTCCTATCGCATCGGCAATGTCCTCGAACGATGCAGCAAACGCGCGGCGGGCCGACAGCACCCAGGAGGAACAGCGTGAACTGCCGGCGCAGTTCGCCGCCCGGTGAGCCGCCCGGCTGGCCGTGGCCTCGGGGCGCGCACCGGAACTGTCCGAACTTGAGTCCCGACTGCGGGAGACTGACGACGTGTTCGGGGATCGCCCCGGACCGCGACAACCCGCTGGTCCCGGAGAACCACGAACTCACGCGGTACACGGCCATCCTCGAATGCGCCGTCCGAGCCTTCATGACTGAAGAGTTGGTCGCCGACACAAGGCAACAGCAAGGGCTCCAGGCGCGGCGTCTCCCGTGCCCTGCGTGCCCGCGTCGCTCCCTCCTCTGTGGAGGCCGCCAGTAGCAGTCCGTCCTTGTTTTCCCCGGTGTAGGAGGCTGCACGGTCCCACACCGCCTGGCGGGTCGGGGCCATGACGCAATCCAGCCGGCGCAGCACCGTCAGCGGCAGGACGACTTTGCCGTACTCCGAGCGTTTGTAGTCACCACGCAGCAGATCGGCCACCGACCAGATGAAGTCAGCCAGTTCCTGATTCTTGCTCAAAGCGTCCTGTCCTCTCGTCCCACTGCGTCGTCTCCGTCAGTCATCTTCTGGTGCTCGACACCGCCGCTGTCCGGGGTCGGCGGCGGGTCGAGTGCGCCGCTGGTGAGGCCGTCACGGGCGAGCCGCGCAGCCCGGTCTCCCATCGTGGCGAGTTCGGCCAGCTCGCGTTCGAACGCGCCCAACAAGCGAAAGGCATCCCCGTAGCGGTGCTGCCGCTCGATGTCCATGCGGGGCAGGCGCGCCGCCCGCAGGTCTGCTCGGAACGTACCCGAGGCCGAGGTGCTACGGCGGGCGTTCTCCGCGCTGTTGGCAAAGCCGCGCACATAGTCGGGGTCCAGCTGGTCACTGAGGGAGGTGAGGTCTTCACCGTCCAGGCTGACCAAGCCCGCAGCGAGCAGGTCGCTCATCGTGACCGGGGCACCTTCGTCCAGGCCGCCAGCCCTGTCTCGTGGAGGCGCTCATCGACGGCTGCTCGATCTGCGACTGGGAGATGATCGACGACGAGTTCCCCAAGCTCGCGGAGTTGACCACGGAAGCCCAGAGGGCTTTCGACATCTGGGCAGCGCTCGACCGATAGCTGCACATCATCATGGACGGGGACCGCGCGAGTTCAAGCCCCACTGTCCTCCAGCTCCCCCTGCTGCTTCGCGACATGCCGGGAGCCGGAGCGGGGCATTGGTAGAAGCCAGTGCATCAACCGGCGGTCGTCTCAGTCCATCACACAGGGGCTTACCCAAAGATCATCACCGATTACAACTCGTGACGGCGTTCTTACCGACACCCCGACTCGAAGGAGCACGACGTGGCTGCCAAGAAGAAGACCAACACCGGTACCCGCAAGTCCACGCTGCACCGACTCGCCGTTCCCGACGGTGGCGAGGTAGAACTCCGCACCCTCGTGCGCCCCCACTATCTCGACAGACCCGGTTATCAAGTTCGCGAGTTTGCCTGGGAGGGGGTCACCGGGCTGCTGGTGAACGGGGGAATCCCCCGGGACCGTGCCGACTGGTGCCCGGCCGTCGAACGGATCACCGGCCTGGAGGTCAACGAACGGAATCACTCTGCTGCCGGCCTGGTGCTCATGCGCACCGAGCGCGGTCTCTTCGCCTTGAGTTATGGGGTCGGCCAGCACATGCTCGACCCGTACTACCGCGACGACGAGTTCGGGCTGGAGTTCGCCACCCGCTGCCTGGACGAGGACGGCATCATCAAGATCCGCAACCAGATAATGGACGGCCGAGGACGTGTCGACGAGTACGCCGTCGCCCGGGGTGAACGTATCGACGGCTTCGGACTCGACCGGTTCGGCGCGGTTGTCCGCCGCATTTGCGGAACGGTCAGCGGCATCCCGTTGACCTCGCTGCCCTCCGGTACCTCCAAGCACATTCGGGTCGAGTGTTCGGAGTCGACCATCAAGCTTCCGCTGGCTACCACCCCAGAGGAATTCCTCAACGACCTGCGTGCGATAGAGGAGGTCTGCTCGCGCCCGGATCCGCTGCCCGAACTGCGCTTCGTCGATCGGCTACACACACTGGACAACCGCAGCCGTAAAGCTGTCGACGCCCAGACGTCCCTTGAAGCCATGCTCGCCGATCTTGGACACCCCCGGTTGACGTTGGGAGTTCCGGAGACCTGCCAGGAGGGCTTCGGCTCCGCCCAAGCGTTCCGTATCAGCCTGGGCAGTCGCAGCGTCGATGTCTCCGACCTCGATCTTCCCGTCCTCCTCGACTTCGTCTCGGACAAAGCCGAGGGCGAGCGCCTCAAGGCACTCGGCCAGGTACGGGTCGTCATGTTCAGCGATGACGACCTCAAGACGCCGGCCAGCGCTGCGACCACCGGCAAGGAATGGCTCATCGCGGACGTCCCCGTGGGAACAGCGCGGTATTTCTACGGCCATGGAAAGTGGTTCGAGGTGGGCGCCGGATTCCTCGAGACACTGGAGGAAGAGCTCCGGCAGCTGCTCAGCAAGCCGCCCAGCGTCCAGCTGCCACCCTGGCCAAAGGGAGTACCGAACGCCAAAAGGCGGGACTCTCACGATGAGGACTGGTACAACAAGCAGGCAGCAAGCCAGACGGGCTACCTCCTCTTCGACAAGAAGAACATCGTCACGGACAAGTTCAACGGTGGCGGACTGGAGGTCTGTGATGTCCTCGGCCCGGACAACCAGCTGATCTGCGTCAAGAAGGCCACCAGCAGCGACGGCACCGCGCCGCTGAACCACCTGTTCGCCCAGGCGGTCACTGCCGTCGAAACCCTGCGCAGCGACGAAGCTATCCGCAGCGCCTTCCTGAAGCAGGTTGCGGACCGTACTCCCGACCACCGCCTCTTGAGCGACTTCGGCACGCTGAAGGTCGTCCTCGCCATCCTGCTCAAGGACGGGAAGGAGATCACCGTCGACTCCCTCTTCGCCTTCGCCCAGGTCTCCCTCCTCCAGTCGGCACGTCGTCTGCGCGCGATGAACGCAGAGGTCGAAGTCGTCGCAATCCGACGCTGAATCCACGCAGCCCCGCAGTGATTGCCGTACCCACTTGGCGGGCGCTGTGGCCCATCCAACCCCTGTCAGAATCGGACCAGCCCAACGCCGCTGATCGTCCTCCCCCAACGACCCGAGGTGTTGGCCGAAGCACCGAGAAGCCCGCGACGAGGCATCACGCACGAGCATCCACCGGAATACCCGCAGGCCGGTTTCGATTGCTCCTCCTGTAGTGATCACGGAGGGGGACGCTGGTGACCGACCTGAAGCTGTTCCGGCTGGATGCAGATGGCCAGGACGTCGAGCTGCGGGGGTCAACGGTGGCGTTGGAGGTAGAGCTGCAGCGGCGGGTCGAGGCAGGCATGGAGGCCATGCTCGGTATCCGCTTCCTGGCGTCGGAGTACCCGACGGGGCCTTGTGACTCTCCTCCCGAGGGTTCCTCAAGCACACCGAAGCGTGGTCTCGTCGCAGCGTGCGCCTGACCTGGAGGTCTATCCGTCCCACGCGAGAGGTTGTCCATCACGATGGAATCTCACGATTCCTGAGATAATATCGTCCAGTCCGATCAGTTGGCCAAATGGTCGAGCTGGAGGTTTCGTGTCCCTGGCGATCGTGCGAGACCTGCGTCCGGAACTGCGCTTGACGACGCCGGAGGAGCTCGCGGCCTTCGAGCAGGACCTGTTGTCCGAGTTCGTGCTCGCCCGGGCTTCGGCCGGCATCAGCGACGGGACGGTCGCCGGCGATGTCGGCGTGATCGTCGAAGTACGCTCATGGTTCACGCGCCCGCTGTGGGAGATGGAACCTCGCGATCTGGACCGGTTCTTCGGCCGACATCAACAGGGCATGGCTCATGCCACAAAGGTCCACAAGGCGCACTCTCTCAGCGTGTACTTCGAGTTCCTTGAACTACGGCACAAGCCCGCCATCCACAGGGCAACCGGCTATGTCGTCGAGTCGCCGTTGGATGAGATCAACCGGCCCCGTGGATCGACCCTGTCCCGGTTGCGGGTTCCGCCGCCGCTCGGGGAGGTCGACCATCTGTTCTCGGCTTGGCGTGACGAGGTGCCGCAGGCGCGTAAACCGTTGTCGATCGTCCGGAGTTACACCGCGATGAGGCTGGCGAGTCTGATAGGTCCCCGGGTCTCGGAGCTGAGCCTGGCGAACGTCGACGACATCCACTGGGAGCTCGGCCAGTTCGGAAAGATCCTTCTGCGGGGCAAGGGGAGGCGCGGCAAGAAGAAGGAACGACTCGTCCCGCTGATCAACGGAAGCCGTTCGCTGCTGGAGTGGTGGGTCGACGGCCCCCGCTGGCAGTACGACGATCGGGTGGATGAGCCACAGGCGCCGTTGTTCCCCTCGGAGCGGCGGGCCGCAGACGGCTCGAGCCTGCGGGTGGATACCGACACGCTCCGCCTGCATCTGAAGAAGATGGTAGCCCAGCACCTTCCTTCCCAGGCAGGCAAGCTGACGCCGCACACGCTTCGGCACTTCGCTGCCTCGGAGCTCTACCGTCAGGGCATGGATGTAGTGGCGATCCAAGAGCTGCTTGGCCACAAGTGGATCAACACCACCATGATCTACGTACACGTCAACCAGACCCATGTCGAGGACGCGTGGGTCCGTGCCGGTGAGCGTGGACGGGCGCGATTCGGAGGAGCGTCATGAAGTGGAACCTGCGGATGACCGCGGCCAAGCGGGACATCTGGAAGTCCTCCGAACTCCAGCGCATGCTGGCCGACGCCGGCTTGGTGATCAGCGCCGGCAAGATGTCCAACCTGTGGGCCGGACAGCCGGTGACTATCCGCCTGGACGATCTCGACGTGATCTGCGAGGTGCTGCAATGCGAGCCCAGCGATCTGCTTGTCCGTGAGCCCGAGAAGGCCCGCGCGAAACGACCGGAGCAGGATGAGAGCAGGGCGGCCGCCCGTCCCGCTGTTGGTGAGAACCGTCGTCGCAGCGGCGGCGGCCCTGCCTCCCGCAACTTGATGCCGCCGTTGTGACGAAGGAAGCGAAGGCCAAGGGGCTTGGTACGCCTGAGAGTTGCGAGGTCTGCATGGCCTGGGGCCTGCACCCCAACCCGGGCGGCTCGAAGATCCTCTGCTATGCGTGCAGGGCATGGTGGTACAAGTACCCTGCCGACTCGTGCGGCACGTGCGGCGCGACCGTCCCCCTGCGTGACGGAGTCTGCCGGGCCTGCCGTCACCAGGCCGCATTCGTCACCGGCCGTATCAAGGTCCCGTCAGCCGGCCACGGGGCCCGGTTGGACCTCACGGTCGCAGCCGCAACCGGGCACCAGACGTTTCTCGCTGACCTGATCAAATGGAATCGGCGCCACCACCGCACCGCAAGAACAGCAAAGATGCCTGAGTTGCCGAGCGAGGCGCCGCCCAGACACCCCCTGCTGCTGAAGCCGCCCGAGAGCATCCAGCTCGCGCTCTTCGAGTCGGTCCGGGACTTCCGGCGCTATCGGAACCCGAACGGCTCGAAGGGGCGCTCCTGGACAGGATTCACCCCGGCAGATCCCGGATATGCGGACTTCCTCGTCGATCGGGCCAGGGACGTCGCGGCGGTACGGGGCTGGAACCACTGCACCATCAAGCGCGTGAAGTGCGGCTTGGTGATCCTCTCGGCCCTGCACCAGCCTTCCGAAAGGATCAAAGCCACCACGGTGCACGCACTCTCCCGGGACATCGATGTTTCCGCAGTCCATCTCATCGACATGCTCAACGATCTCGACATCCTGCTCGACGATGCACCCGACCCCCTCGAACAACTGGTCAGAGCTCACCTCGCAGTGCTTCCCGAGCAGATACGCGTCGAGGTGACCGCCTACTTCGACGTCCTCCGCAACGGAGCCCCCCGCCGCCGCCCCAGGTCGCCTCACACAGTCGACATCCACCTGCGGCTGATCGTCCCGTTCGCTGCCGAGTACTGTGCCCCCCGATACTCGACATTGAGGCAGGTCACCCCCGAGGACATCACTCTCTGGCTGTCCAAACGGAACAACGTCCAGCGTGAAATCGTCGCGCTCCGGGACATGTTCAAGACGCTCAAGTCACAGCGGCTGATCTTCGCCGACCCGGCCCGACGCATCAGGCCCGGCAACACCCTCGTCAACCCGCCCACGCCGGTCGCGGAGGACCAACTCAAACAAGTGGCCAGAGCCGCGGATGAGAGCCCGGCCCTCCTGGCCGTCGTCGCCCTTGCCGGCATCCACGCCCTCTTCCCGCACGAGATCAGAATGCTCCAAGACTCTGACATCGAGCTGAGTACCGGGCGCCTCCGGCGGGGCGAGGTCAGTCGGCCCCTCGACGACTTCACCGCCGAAGCCATCCGCAAGTACCGGCGCTACCGTGACGCTCGCTGGCCGGACTCGGCAAACCCTCATCTCCTCCTCACCCAGCAGACAGCCAAGAGGGAGAGTCCAGTCAGCGACTTCTGGCTCAAGCGCCTGTTCAAGGGGCTGCCCGCCACGGCTGACAGCCTCCGCCAGGACCGTGTCCTTGAAGAAGCGATCGCCGCCGGACCTGATCCCCTCCGCATCTCCACCATGTTCAACCTCAGCGCCCAGGCCAGCTTGCGCTACACCCGCGCGGCCAGCCCGGCAGGCACCGAAACGACGAACGGGTAATGCTCCAGCAATAGATCGTCGTATGCCCTGGTGTGAGGGCTGTCTGCCGCTGGCGGACGTCACGCACACCCCCCTCATGTGGTTCTGACCGGTGCGGCAGAATCGGGGTCGACTGGGCAGGCAACGGTGGGGGTGGGAACGTGGGGCGTTTTGGCTCGCGAAGCCGACGTAAGGGCATACCGAACGAGCCGGCGCTGCTGGCTGCGGCTGCTGAGAATCCCGGTGGCAGCGTCGCCGAGATCGACCCGGCTTATATCGACGACCCGAACGGCTACGTACCCCCCGAGGCGATCCGCGGCGCGTGGTTGGTGGATAGCACCGGGAAACTGACCGGTGAGTACCAGGAGAATCCCCATCACGGGGCGCCACAGGACGACTTCAGCAAGCTCACTGACCCTGATCACTGGCTTGGCTGGCTCGGCGATGATCCCGCGACCGCCGTCCGGAAGGGCATCGGAGAGTCCTTGCGCGCCCAGGTGGCAGACGCAGTTGTCGAGTGGGTCAAGATCCTTGAAACACCGCGGTTTCTCACGGGTGGGCGTCGACATTCTGAGGACGAACAGGTCATGTTGGTCACCCGCGCGGCGCTCGCCGCGCCGTTTGCGTTGTCCGTGCGCACCACGCAGCACGGGCGTTCCATCCTCCTGGGGGTGTTTTCGTGGGCGGCGGTGAACCTCTCACCCCCCGGAGTCCGCAAGGATCGGCACTGGTTTGACCTGGGCGTCGGGCTGGACTGGGCCGGTGAACGACTTCAAGAGCGGATCTACGAGATTGACGGTGAGGACGGCACGGCCGAGCAGTAGAGCGGCAATGCCATTCCGTACCGGCGGTCAGAGCGGATACATGACGCCGTAGGCGCCCTTGACGGGGAGGAGGCGTCCAAACCCTCAACTGGCGGGCGGGTCCGGCCCGTCGTTCACTGCGCAACCAAGTGGGGAACGCGAGCAGCCTGCGGCCATCGCTGATCATCGGTGTGGTTCGCGTCGCCGGCTGCGGGGGCCGGCGCCACGAACCCACGGTCAGAGAGCTTCCGAAACCCCCAACAGTACCTACAGTTCAGATTTCGATACCTTCAGAAATCGTGAACTCGCGGGGATTTGCATCGGGGCCGGATCGACTCGCTCGGTCTGGACGAGAACGGCTCGCCTGCGCTGATCGAATTTACCGACCGCAGGTAGTCCTGCCCGTGATGTCCGTCTGGGACTGTGACCAGCACGTCCCAGGCTTGTTTACCGACCTTGTCCGGGACGTCTGTCATGTTCTGGAGTCGGTACGGAGGACGAGTGGTACGGCACGTGGTGGTCGGGGACTTGAGGGTCCAGCAGATCGAGCGGAAGGACGGGCGGCGGTCGTGGACGATCGTGTGGCCCGAGGGGACAGTGCACACGGAGGCGGACCGGTTCCTGCGTCTGCACGATGGTTCGGGAACGCAGAGGACGTACGCGTATCTGCTGGTGGACCATCTGCGGTGGCTGGAGCGGGAGTGTCTGACCTTCGCTGAGGTCCAACTGCGGGACCTGGAAAGGTACATGGGCATCGTCGGTGCCGAGGTCCGCATGCCGCTCGGCGAGCCGTGGCGGGTCGGCAAGCGCCCCTACGGTCGCTCCGCGTTGTCGATCGCGGCGGCTTGTCTGAAGGGCTTCTACCTGCATCAGTCCTCCCTCGGCATTAACGGCGAACTCGGCAAGAAGCTCGATAGGTCGCGGTTGCCGTCGCGGGTGGACCGGCGCCGTTCGTTCCTCGGGCATGTGAAGTCGTCGCTGCCCGTCAACCCGCTGGCGCCGAAGGGGCCGCACCGTCGGCATCCGAAGATGCTTCCGGACGGTGCTCGGGAGAGGCTGCTGGAGACGGTGAACGCCGCCCGGGACCGGCTGGTGGTCACCTGGCTCGCCGACGGCGGGCTTCGCATCGGCGAGCTCTGCGGACTCCACCTGGTCGACCTGCACCTGCGTGAGAACGCGGCCTGCGGCGAGTGCCGGGCCCCTCACCTGCACGTCTGCCACCGGTCCGGCAATCCGAACCGGGCCGAGGCCAAGACCAAGCACCCCTGGCGGGTCGAGCACGGCACCGTGACCGGCGGGCTGATCAAACGGGTCAGCCCAGCGATGGTGCACACCTACTTCGAGTACGTCACCACCGAGTACCCGCGTGGGGCCGGGCACGGCATGCTCCTGGTCCAGCTGCACGGCGCCGATACCGGACAGCCATGGGCGCCGGTCGGCGCCCGGCGGATGCTCGGCCGGGCCGGGAAACGCGCCGGACTCGGGGTCGTGAAACCCCATGCCTTCCGGCACTCGTTCACGTCCGCGGTTCTCGACGCCGCCAACGGCAACACGCTGATCGCCCGGGACGCCGGCGGCTGGGCCTCGGCGGCGATGGTGGATGAGGTCTACGGACACGTCGACGTCCACGACCCGGTCTTCGACGCCGCCCTGCGCACGGTCTGGGGTGGGACGAAGTGACGGCGCCGTCGCTGCTGCCGCAGCAGGATGCCCGCACGCGACGGGACCGGCTGGAGGTGCTCACCGCGCTGATCAACGGGCCCGAGTTCGACCCGGTGCTGCGCGGCGGGGTGCTGAAGATCCCGCCGCTGCACCCGGTCTATCCGTGGAGTTGCACGGTCGTCGACTGCGCGCGGCCTCGTTGGCGGCGCTATGCGATGTGCTCGGTGCACGCCGGGCAGTGGCAGGAGGCGGAGGCACGTGGGATGAGCCGGGCTGAGTTCCTGCGGATGGCGGAGCCGCTGCCGGCCGCGGAGATGCCGGAGGCGATGATGTGCCGGATCTGCCCGCAGCGGCCGGCGTTCAGTCTGCAGCTGGTGCTGTGCTTCCGGCACCGCAACCGGTGGCTGAGCTACCTGAAGCGGCTCCCGGGCAGGGGCGAGGCGGAGTTCGAGCGGTGGCTGGCCGACCAGCCAGCGCTGCCGGGGTATGGGGAGTGCCGGGCGGACGTGTGCGACGAGCTGGCCGCCTCGCCGCTGGGGCTGTGCGGCGCACATGAGCGCGGCTACATCCGGGCCGGGCGCCCGGGCGGGGCGACGTTGCCGAAGAACTTCTTCGCCACCTACGAGCGCCGCGGTCGTCCTGTCCCGGTGACCTGCGAGGACGAGGTTGCCTTCCGCGTCTGGTGCCGTGCACAGCTGCCGGTGCACCGCACCGGCACGGTCAACCTGCGCGGGCTGCGGCCCCTGCTGCGGGCGGAGTTTCAGTGGGGCATGTATGTCCACGGCCTGCAGCCCGTCGCCGTGTGGCACCTGACGTGGGTGCAGTCGCTCGCGGATGAGTGCCAGCGCCGCGACGTGGCGTCCTTGGCCGGTCTGGAGGCGTCCGTCTTCCGCCGCGATTACCACCAGCGCATGGTCGAGGAGATGCAGCAGGCCCTGCGGAAGATCTACTTCACCCCCTCCGACACCCGGGAGGTCGGCTACATCGAGACCGAGCACTTCGGGGTGCGCTTCCCGCACCGCTCCAGCTACGTCGACCTGACCTGCATCACCCAGCGGTGGCTGCGCGACCTGTTGTGGGACCACATCGCAGGCGTGCTGCGCTCGCCCACCTGCCCGCGCAGCGCCCAGCCGGTGGACTTCGTGCGCCGCGCCGGCGCCGAACTGTCCGCGTTTCTCGAGGCCGAGACGCCGGGCGGCGGCCACGACCCCACGGTGCTGCGCGGCGAGCACATTCACCGCTTCGTCGCGGACCTGCGCAACCGCGAACGCCTCGGCCTGGCCTTCCGCGGCCAGGCCCGCCTGGACGGCAAGAGGGCGAAGGTCACCGAGAACTCGCGACGGATGGTGTTCAACTACGGCCGGTCTCTGCTGCGCGGCGCGCTGGACAGCGGCAGCGCCGAGCGGATCGGCCTGGACCGCGGTTTCATCGCCGCCATGCCGGTCGGCGGTCCCGGCACGCCCCGCAGCCGCAACCCCTTCCCCGACGAAGTCGCCCGGGCGCTCGCGGACGAGGCCAACCTGCGGCAGCTCGCCGACGGCTACGACCCGCACGACCGGGGCCTGAGGGACATGTGGGAGACCATCATCGTCACCGGCCGGCGCGCCAGCGAGGTCATCCAGCTCCGCCTGGACTGCGTCGGCCGCTACGGCGGGCTGCCCCTGCTCTGGCACGACCAGACCAAGGTCGGCAACCTGAACGCGGCCGTCCGCATCCCTGATCATCTCCTGGACCGGCTCGAAGAACGCCGCCAAAAGACCCTGACCCGCTACGCCGACCGGCACGCCGGGCGCCCGCCCACTGCTGCCGAGCGCGCTCACCTGGCCCTGTTCCCCACCGATATCCTCAACCCCGACGGCCGCCGCGCTCTGTCCTACACCTGGTTCCACACCGGCTTCCGCAGCTGGATCGCCGAGCTTGACCTCGGCGGTCACTACGTCGCCCACCAGGCCCGACATACGCTGGCTACCCGGCTGCTGCGGCACGGCGCGAGCCTGACGCACATCCGCCGCTACCTCGGCCAGGTCTCCGACCGCATGGCCGAGCACTACGTCCACCTGACCCAGTCGGACCTGGACAGCGTCCTCCAGCACGTGTGGGTCGCCGGACCCGGCACCGCTCATCCCGGCGACCTCCTCACCAGCGACACCACCCCGCTCACTCGCGAGCAGGCCCAGGCCCTTGCCATCGACCTCTCGCGGCGCAGCACCCCCGCCGAGGGCGGTTTCTGCACCTTCCAGCCCGTCGTCGACGGCGGCGCCTGCCCCTTCAACCTTGACTGCCACAACTGCGACAAGTTCGTCCTCTCCGGCGCCGACCTGCTCTACTGGCGGCGCAAGCGCGAGCAGTGGCGACTGCTGGCCGAAGGCGCCCCCGACGACGCCACTGCCGACTACCTCCACCGCTACTTCGAGCCCACTGCCCGCGCCATCGACGGCCTGGAGAAGGCCCTGGCGGGCCTCGGTCTTCTCGACGACGCCCTCGCCCTGGACCTGCGCAAACCCCAGGACTACTTCCACCGCGTCTGGTCCACCGCCTTCCGCGCCGCCGACCTCGCTGACGTGGGGCATGACGACGGCGAGTACGGCGATACGTGCACAGCCAACGGCGACGACCCTGAACAGGACGCTGCATGAAGAATCCCACCGCGTCCGAGCCCCGTACCGCGGCGGCCCTCGCCGCCCGCCGCCGCAAGACCGAGACCTCCCTTGAGCGCGTACACCAGGCCATCGCCCGGCTCCGGCGCGAGAAGGCCCACGTCAGCGTCGCCGCCGTCTCCCGCAGGGCCGACGTCTCCCGCACCTTCCTCTACGACAACGCCGAGGCCAGAGCCGCAGTCACCGCCGCGATGGCCGAAGCCGGCAAACGCCGAACCCAGATACTCGCCGACGAGGACGAAGAGCGTGAGACGACCTGGCGCGAACGCGCCCTGAACGCCGAGGAAGGACTCAAGGCCGCCCAGGTGGAGATCCTCACCCAGCGCACCCGGATCGGTGAACTCCTCGGACAGATCCACGACTTGCAGGCCGAGTGGACCGAGGAATCCATCCAGCGGATCACGACCGAGAACACCATCCTCAAGCAGCGCGTCCGCCAACTGACCGCCGACAACCGCACCTTGGAGGAGCGGCTTCAGGCCGCCCGCTCCAACCTCCGCTTCCAGGACCGCCACGTCGCCCACCTCGAAGCCCGTATCGCCGACGCGGCGTCTGCGACCTGATCTGTTCCAACAACCAGTTCACGGCCCGTCCACCGTCCCGGTGGGCGGGCCGTCTCACGAGAGCACCCCAACGAGAGAGCAAAAATAGGGGTCCGTGGCCTATTAACCTCGCGCTTTCACGAGGTGGGCTGTCCAAGAGTTGATCAGAAACACGGAAAGTGCCCTTGACCTGCAACGATAGGACTTGCTGAGGGTCCTGTT